>JAHFRS010000086.1 GCA_023266155.1 archaeon | reverse complement strand
ACAACGATTTTGTTGGTGCACAAAATGAGGAAGCTACCTCATTTTGGCACAGAAATAAGATCATTTTCTTATTTCTTGTGTCCCAGTGAAGTCGTTGCTTCACTGTGGACAACGACTTCATCAGCGTATCAAGTCTATTCTGCTGGTGTTAATTATTCTGGTGATTGTTCCACAGATGATTAATTTAATGTTGACAACTTTCAGATAGTACACGAAATTTATAAACTCTTGAAGCAAAACAGGATTAAAATGGCTATAAAAGTGAAACTTAATACGATGATCCGTCGCAATAAAAAAGGTGCGTTGGAATTATCCGTCAATATGCTGGTGACAGTCATTATTTCTCTTGTCGTCCTCGCCGGAGGCATTACGCTGCTGTATAAACTGCTCGGTGGAGCAGGTGAATTACAGGGCACATTGGATAAACAAACCCAAGAAGAGTTAGAACGTCTTTTGGTGGATCAGGGAAAGCAAGTGGTTCTTCCCTACCATTCTGCCACGATTGAACGCGGCAAGAATCACGTTTTTGGTTTAGGCGTCCTGAACATCGGTGAAAGTAAAGAGTTTAATGTGATCGTCTCCTTATTTAAAGTATCAGATGGGGATAATCATGACATCATCTCCACTCTTGAGCGTGCTGCCGTAGACAACTGGCCGCTGTATGATCATAATCCTAAGACGATTGCAGAAAGTCAGCATGACAGTTGGGAAATTCTCATTGCTGTTCCCAACGAAGCTCTTCCCGGACAGTATATCTTTGATGCTAGGGCTATGACCGGTGAACAACAGTACGGCAATGCCCAGAAGATTATTGTACAGGTGACGTAAAATTAAATAACTTCTATTTTAGGCGGCAATAACCTTTATAATCTTTCCCTCTTTTATTCCCGTCAATGAACACAAAGAGGCTTGATAGGACTAGTCATAAAGCTCATCGTAAAGCTCAGTTAACCATTTTTATGATTTTGGGGCTGCTGATCCTGTTTGCTTTTCTGTTTGTGATTATGCTCACGTCTAAAACTGTTAAAACTGATCTTCAGCGGGAACACGAATTGATTTTATCTAAAGCCTTCCAGAAAGAAGCCCTACGGATTTATATGGATGACTGCCTTCATGATGAACTGGAAAAAGGCTTGATTCTCCTTGGCCGGCAGGGAAGAATCTGGTCTGACCAGCCCGGAGGAAGGAAAGAATTCATGGAAGGCCGAACCGGTACGCTGTTAGCTCCTCTCGAAAAGCTGGACGACTACTCTACCGGCCGGGTTGCTTACGGCATCACCGCAGAAGAATATCCTGCTTTTTCCAATGCTTATCCCTGTAATGACGACCTCCATCCGCCGGCATTCTGCACGTATAAATATCCTAATACCACGGTCGGCTTTGGCACGTTAGCGTTAAGGACCAGCACGATAGAAGATGATTTACAGCGCTTTTTAGCCAGCCGGATGCTGAGCTGTGTTGACGAATTTCTGCACATCAATGTCGCGAGCCAAGCTCAATTAGTGAGGACAGATGTTGACCTTAAACTAGACATTCATCCCGATGGTATCAGCGTCAAAGCGGAATATCCGTTAACTTTTCGTATTGGGGGAGAAGAATTCTTTCATTTAACGACATTTGATTTTTTTTATCACACTGAATTTAAAAAATTATTGGATACAGCGGTCGCCTTTCCCTTACAATGGGACCAGAAGTTTGTAGATTTTAGGTATGATAAAGAACAGCTTCTACAGCCCCTGTTCAGCTATGGCAGCGAGGAAGGTTCTCCTCCCGGTTCTCCACCGTTATGCAGAAGTACGAATGGGTATTACCTCTGTGACCGCAGCTTATCCTCAGATGTCTATCAATCATTAGATCTGCAGTGGGAAAAATTCAGTTTACCGGCAACGGGCGACGATATTTTCAGTTTTACGGCTCCGGTGGGAAAAGTTCTGCAATTAGAACCATATACGTTCAGGGTAGCGCGGCAAAATCGTCCACCGGCGTTAGATTATATTTCTCGTTATCCTTGTCCTGACGCCGAGTATGATTATCTTGTGGTGAAAAATCATCAGGATTCAGCTGGACATCTGGATGAGTTGGGAACGATTGATATTACGGCAAAGGCAATTGATGCCGATGAAGATACGATTGTAAAGTATGAATTTGAGCGCCAAGGCCATCCAGAGACGATAAGAGGAGCAGATAATTATAATAATTTTCATAGCAGGTCGGATCAAGTCTATAACCTTCATGAAAACCGTTATGAACTCATTGTTAAGGCCAACGATGAGCATCATGCTGTCGACCAGCAGACGGTCCGCATCTTAGTGGATCGGCCCATGACGACGGAGGTTTCGCTGCACTTTCCTGATGAATATGAGCATCCACCGCCAGAATATCATTCTGAGGGCTTACATTCCTCACTCGGCGGAACTGCCTACGTCGTCTCTAATGAAGATCCAGTATTTATGGATATTACCATTCCCGGGCTGACGGCCGCGGTGACCGCAGCGGAAGATATTATATTCACCTACAATGATGAACCTATTTTTACTCTTCCTAACAGGAATCTGATTCAAGATGTAGGCCACTTCTGCTATAACCTTCCGCTGCGGGAAGAAGTCAAGGCTGTCTGTGCCTTGAGCGAGTATACTGACGAAGCTAATATCCAAAACATCAAAAATAATCCTGATTTTGCCTTTCCCCTGCCTTTTAGAGCTGTTACCGCCGATGATCGTCCTGACCGGCTTAAACTGTCTTACACTATCAACTACTGTGGCAATTTCCCACAACAACAAACGAAAGAAATTGATGTGCATGTGAAGGAATGTCTGCCACATCAGAATCCGGAACATCCATATCCTTACATGCCCGGTGAATTAAGCCAGTTCTATAAATATAAATTTGGCCCGAATCCCGACGGCACAACGAATTGGGATGATCCGCAAGATTCTGAAGAGATCAGTCCTTTTGAGACTTCTCACAACTGCTGTAATTCTGATTATGAAGTGCTTGGTCCCGATGACCCGCCCTGCTTTGTGAATCGTGAACCGGGATGTTATGATGAGTTGAAAGTAAATAACCAGCCTTTTACTTCCCTGACTTCCAATAACGGATACATTTGGGAAATTCAGCGCCGCCTTTGTGATGGAACTCGAGGAAATATTTGCAGTGGTGAGCCTGACAATAAATTGTTTAACGACATACTCTGGTGTGGACAGAAAGGCCAGGATGGCTGCACTAACGTCGAGCAGAAGTGCAACAACAAACCGGCGTTTAGTTATATTGACGCGAATGGTGACGGCCGAAATGACGGCTGGTGCGATGGCAAGTTTGGCTGCGCACATTTCTGCGAAACGGAAGTGGTGTACACTGGCAACATGGCCAATTTACAATCACCAGAACAATGGAATGCCATTGCCACCACTTTAATTATGCGTGATGGTATTCTGGAGATTGAAGGGCGGCCACAATTTCCCTATAAGTGTGGCTGTGGAAATAATGATAACGGTAAACCCTGCGATAAGTTTCGGGGAAATTTTCTCGGTGAATGTCTCAATGGTATCTGTGACGTTCGTGTCTGTGACGCTGGCGAGAGCGGATGCAGCAGCGATTCCTGAATCGTCATAACTTAGACAGAACACATCAAAAAAATAGGCAGAAATAGATGGATGTGCAGGTAAAGTTTGGCGCAATTTGCCATCAATATAAAAATTTACTTGGCAGTGAAGAGGAAATTTGCAGAAAATACTTCACGAAGGCTCGATCATCTTTGTCATGAAGTCAAAAGGAAGTTCTGGGCGTATGAGCAAATCTGTGAATACGCAAAAGCCTAGGAAATCTCAAGAGGGAAAAAACTAACGCGTTATTTATGCAACAGAACTGGAAGAATTTATAAAGAAAGGGGTGTTAATAAAAGATGATGACTACAGAAGTTAAGTGCATTTACGAGGACGGATGGTTAAAGCCGATGGAAAATATTGAGTTGGAAGAGCAACAGGTAGTTTTCGTTAAAATTGAGGATACCGCCATGAGCACACTGCAGAAGGAGCTAAAGGAAGGCTATCAGGAGATGGTCAAAGTAAGCCAGCAAGTAACGGAAGACTGGAAGTATACGGAAAAAGAGTTAGAATAATAAGGATGGAAATTAAACGAAGAGACATTATTCTAGTTAGTTTGGATCCGGTGATTGGCTCAGAGCAAGGTAAAACCCGTCCTGCCCTTGTCGTCCAGAACGATGTTGGAAACAAATTTAGTCCCACCATTATTGTTGCTCCTCTCACTTCTGAGATTTTCTCCAAAGTGTACCCTATAAATGTTTATGTGGAAAAGAAATATACTGGGTTAGACCAGGATTCTACTATTCTCCTTGGCCAGATAAGAACAATTGATAAAAAGAGAATTATCAGAAAGTTGGGGAGCCTTGATAAAGAATTAATGATAAAAGTTGATAAAGCAATAATGGTAAGTCTGGACCTCTAGAAAGGATGGTTTTTTCTTTTACAATAATGGGACCAAAAGTGGCCTCAGCTTTGTCATCGTGGAAGGCCCGTGGTATGAGCATCCGCTGCCACTTTATCTCATCATTTTTTCCAGAAAACGTTTGGGATTGTGAGCTTTCACCACGGCATGTGATAATAAAACGCCTTTCATTCCTAACTGTAGGGCCGTAAGAAGATCTTCGCGTGAGTGTATTCCTGCACCACATAGCATCTTCGTCGTGGGGCTGATAGTTTTCACCAGCCGAACCGCTTTCAGTAGAATTTCTGGTTCAGCAGTCACGGAAACTTTTCCGCCAATCAATTCCGGAGGCTCATAGGCAATGTATTCGGGATGTAAAGCGGCAATTTTCTGTACTTCTGCCAAAGTTCCGGCACAGGCGACGATAACCAATTTATTTCTCTGGCCTTCTTTGATTGTGTTTTTTAAGATCAAAAATGACAATTTCCGCTCAGAATGATTCAGTAACGTTCCACCTGCTCCTAATTTTTTAACATCTTTGGCAGTAATTTCACCGGTGTGAGCCCCTGAGCCAGAAGAATCAACATGCTGGGCAAAGACTAGGATCTTTACTGCTTTACAGACGTGTTCCAGTTCTAATAATGGCGGAGCGATAGCTACATGATATTTTCTGCTGTTCACGGCAGCAATTTTTCTGGCTAATTCTACTGCTTTTTTCCCGGTCGCTTCAGGGTAAGTTTTAAAGTTAACGAGGATAAGTGGTTTCATGATTTCTTCCCATTATAATAAAGTTAGATCACTAAAACTTATTCTGTATTTGTTTAGCTCTCTGAAGTGAAGCGTTACCGTCTTCTCGCCTCTCGCGGTGTTTCCCGCAGGCTGACATACACGGTGAAACAACGATTTCACCGGTACGCCAATGAAGTCGCTGCTTCATTGTGCGTTC
>JAHFRS010000085.1 GCA_023266155.1 archaeon | reverse complement strand
GAGCTGCGTTCCCGTAGCACACAGTGAAACGACGATTTCACTGGTGCACCAATGAAGTCGTTGCTTCATTGTGTGGGAGCACCCCCTCGCAACGCTCTCGATACCTTTATCGACGGAATTTCGACTTTATGATGCTCACCACGCTTCATATTGCTGAAGTATTACCCCCCCAGAGAAACCTTTTTAACCTCCCATTCCTTTCCTTCCACTATGCTTAAATCATTACTCCTTTCCGCCGCATTATTTATCATCACCTTAATTCTTGTGTATTTCCACGCGCCTTTACTCATTATCTTCATCCTTATCATCCTCACCTTAATTAAAACTGCTCATCTGTTGGGCAATGCTACCGAAGAATTAGCCAATTA
Source organism: archaeon (assembly GCA_023266155.1). GTDB lineage: Archaea > Nanobdellota > Nanobdellia > Woesearchaeales > GW2011-AR9 > JAHFRS01. The sequence continues at coordinate 5,035 of JAHFRS010000085.1, read as the reverse complement.
TTATTCCCCTACTCTCGGCGGCTTGCTCAATGCCACACTGGGAAACACCGCAGAATTAATCATCGGCTTCTTTGCATTAAAAGAAGGATTAATTGATGTAGTCAAGGCATCCATCACTGGCTCAATGATTGGAAATATTTTACTGGTCTTTGGACTTGCCATTATCGCTGGCGGTTTAAAAAAGAAAGAGATGGAGTTGAAAAAGCATGAAGCGGAAGTAAGTTCGACGATGTTATTGATTACCGTGTTATTGCTCCTCTTTCCATCCCTCCTCATCTTGTTTCACGAAGAATCACATACGGTCAGCATCTCCATTGCTGTTGCGATTTCCCTGATGGTATTATATCTCCTCTCTTTGGTCTTCTCTCTTTACACCCATAAAGAATATTTCCTGCATGTTTCTCACGAAAAACCGACCATGAAAAAAAGCCATGCTTTCTTCTACCTTTTTAGTTCCATCATCATCTTAATGATCCTCAGCGAGATTTTTGCCAGCAAGATTGAAGCGATTGCGCACACTTTACACTTTGGTGAATTATTTGTCGGAGCAATTCTTGTGGGTATTGCCGGTAATGCCGCCGAGCATCTGAGTGCCATTCAGTTTGCCAGAAAAGATAAGATGAGTCTCGTGCTGAATACTACGATTGGTTCTTCGCTGCAAGTGGCGATGTTTGTCGCTCCATTGTTAGTGTTTTTCTCTTTAGTACTAGGGAATTTTATGAGCTTGACTTTCCTGCCATTAGAAATTATTGCGATTATTGCATCTGTCCTGCTGATCAATGAAGTTGCCCGTGATGGCTCTGTCAATTGGCTGGAAGGGATCCAATTAGTGGTGCTGTATATGGTCATTGCGGTGCTGTTTTTCTTTCATCCGTGAAGCAGTATTCCCATCAGAATATTTCTGTCAGGAGCGTTTATATAACCATTCTCTTCATGAAGCATACCGATGAAGGAATATGTAGTCCATTCATTTGAAGCGGGAAGAAGAGGAAAACCCGATGAGTTAGATTCTGGAATCGCTCACTTGATTGGAGCGTACCTGCTGGAACGCAATCCCTTAGCCCGCTTTGATCTACGCGTCCAAGGCTCCTACCTTCCTCATCAAAATTTGCCTTCGGTACGAATATCAGGGGAAGTTACCGGTTCGCTGTTAGACAAAGTTGGTTTTTATGGTGAGATTATTGAGATCATCACGGATCATTATAATGAAGTCCACCAGTCAGACCTCTCTTCTGATGATTTACATGTTGAATTTCAATTAAAACCGCAATCCAGCCTGCTGGCAGATAACGAATATGCCGGTGATTCTGGCAATCCGATTGCCGTAGCCTATAAACATGGCCCGCAGTACCTGCCATGGGAACGATATTTAGCAGTGGAATTGCGGGACTTGTTTGATGGCATTTATCATCAGGGTGGACATTTATCTTTCCCTTTAGCTAACCACGTAGAGTTTGATTATCTGGAAGGCCTTCTCGCTGACGGAAAAATTGCTGTGGATTGCCTCTATCACGGTGTTTCACTGCAAAGCGTAGAGCGAATTACGGTCGCTCTCCAGCATCAACAAAATCTTCCACTGCAAGAATTGAGAACGAAAGGAAATAAAATCATTCGCGCCAGACTAGGACAGTTGGAACAACAGTTTCAACAACCGCTCGGCCACCCGGAAATTATCATCAACGGAAACGGTGCCTGGCACGATGGCGGCTGGAAAGTAGATGAAGGCAGTCGGGAAGCCAAATCGTATCGTGATGGCTTTAGTACGTATGGAGTGATGGAAGATTCTTTCTCTGGTGAGGATCCCAGCAAGCCCTCGGGAACGGGAACTTTCTTAGCCCGCTACATCGCCGTGCAGATTGTCGGGAACGATGCTGCGGATTTTGCCCGGGTGGCCCTGCGTTATACCATCGGAACGCAAGAAGTAGGATTGAACATCTGGACCAACAATACTGGCCGCCAACCACAACAGAAACTTGAAGAAGAAATCAGGGAAAAGATTCCTCTGAAAATTAAGGGGGCAGCGGCATTATTTAATCTGGGCAATCCTGCTTTGTATCGTGAAATTGTTGCTAATTCAGATTTTTTTCATAACCCGGAATTGCCGTGGAATAAGTTTGAAGTAAAGTGCCAAAAATTGTAGTGGCTTTAAATTTACTAATATCAAATTAGTTCTTAACAAATTGAGCCTGTTGAAAAGTGATAAATTACTTAAAGCTGCTGAAGTCTTGTTTTGTGATGATAATTCATTAGAAGTTCAAACAGCTGTTTTTGCTGGAACAGACAAGCTGACGTTTCTGGATTGAAGATAATTGATGGTGCCTGTACAGAGGAAAACGTTAAAGTTGAGTTTCAGGAGCGAAAGAGGGGTATTGGGAATTTAGTGCCACTTAAGAAAGACGAAAGATTTATAAAGGAAAAGCCTTTTTAGCTTCTATGGTTAACTTGAAGCGATTACTTACATGGGGTTTAGTCGGTGCATTAGCTCTAGGAACAATTGGCTGTAAGAAAGATTCTGATTTGGAATCTACTGTTGAACAAACCGCACCATTCACACGAACAATTAACGGACATCAATATAAGTTTGAATGGAGTAAAGTTACTGAATTAACTTCTGATGAAGATAACCAAGCAGGTTATGGTGTTATCTCTGATGCACATGGTGAAGTCAGTAAGGCAAAATTCTTTGCTGAAGAATTCAAAAAACGTGGCGTTGATGGTATTATTCTTACAGGTGATTTACCAAGTAATGAAGAATTACGTTATGGACGAAGGGATTCAAAAGATGACAAAACTGAGATTAAAGAAGTATTAGAAGCGGTCGCTCAAACGAGTTTACCTATCTTTGTTATTCCCGGAAATCATGAACAAAAACCAGATTATCAAAATGCACTTGCAGAAGTAACTGCTGAATATGGGAATGTTATTGATATGACAAAATTCAGAATTTTTGATGGTGATGATGTTGATTTTGTTAGTCTGCCGGGATATCAAACGTTTAAGATTCCTGGAAGGCAATTCATTCCTGATAATGGTTATTGGGTAAAACCTGAATTTATTCAAGCAACAGGTAAGTTGCGAAACGGTTTAGATGATGCGGTAGTATTAGTTACCCACGGTTGCGGAAAGACAAATGCTCGTCTTAGTCCAGCAACAATTTACAGTGGTCAAGATGTTGGTGACGAAACGACTACGGAAATGATGAAGCAAAATAATATCCCTTTTGCGGTTTGTGGTCACATTCATGAAGCTGGAGGTCTAGCAGCAACATACGAAGGTAAACCGGTAAAGCAAGGAGAATGGGCAAAACAATTTAGTGCAAATTTTGGTGGCTTGGAACCGTGGAAGCAGGTCGATGGCACTACATACAATGGAATGGCCGGAATTCTCACAGTTAATAGAAATTCAGCAAAGTTTGAGATATTATATCAACAGTAGTTCACGCCCCCCCACCCATAATTCTGTCATTTTCACGTTCAACAGCGTAGGTGCCAATCTCAAGTGGTGGTAATTTAACGTCAGTGTAGAGTCAAAGTAAGTGGAAAAAAATTGAGTTTAACAACGATTGTACTCCTTCTGGGCTGGGTAGAAACGTATGTTCCCAAACAATTTTTCCATCTGCATCCAGAATGCAGTTCCCATATTTATTTTTATGGATATCCACTCGCGCAGGAGTATTTTGATGTACTAAAAAGAGCATCTACGCAGTTTACCTTAAGAGTGATGCAGTCCAATATTTTAGGGGTGTGATGAAAGCATTCTTGTCAACAAAAAAGAATGGGAAAATAATTTCAACCTAATTCCCGCGGCGGAATCGCAATCTTTATATAATTCTCGTGGTTCTTTCCATCTATGAAGAAACTCTCATCAACATCTAAAAATCTGGTCCGAAATCTGGCTAGAAAAAATGTGGGAAACAGTGCTGTAAAAAAAATCCAACCCAGAAAAAAAATACCCGTTCCGTCCAAGAATATCCTCTCAGACAAAATTGTCATCACTGCCGCTCTGCCCTATGCCAACGGACCAATTCATCTGGGGCATTTGCTGGAATATATCCAGGCGGACATCTACACCCGTTTCCTGAAGCTCACGGGCAAAGATGCCCTGTACATCTGTGCTTCAGATATGCATGGCACTCCTGTGGAAGTGAACGCCAAAAAAGCTGGAAAAGATCCTGAACAATTTGCGTTAGAATTCTGGAAAGAGCATCAGCAGGACTTTGCCGCTTTTCTCATTCATTTTGATAACTATGACAAAACACATTCTCCAGAAAACAGAAAAATGGCAGAATATTTTTACAGGGAACTCCGTAAAAAAAAGTTAACTTACACTAAATCAATCAAAATCATTTACTGCCCATCCTGTGCCCGTTCGCTGCCGGATCGTTATGTCCGTGGCACCTGCCCATTATGCACGACCGCTGACCAGTACGGTGATATCTGTGAACAGTGCAGCAACGTGCTGAAAGGCATTGATTTAATCAACCCTAAATGTTCATTGTGCGGCCAGACACCCGTGCAAAAAGAAAGCGAGCATTACTTTTTTAAGTTGAGTTCTTTCCGTGACCAATTACGAACTTGGATGGATAATTCTGCCAACAATTTGCAGCCGGAAGTACGTCACTGGCTGCAGGATTGGATGGACAAAGGACTGGAAGATTGGTGTATCTCCCGTGATGCACCTTATTTTGGCTTTGAGATCCCTGACAGCAAAAAAGAGACCGGCGAAATTAAATATTTTTATGTCTGGCTGGACGCACCGATCGGGTACATCTCTTCAACGCAACAGTATTGTCTGCAGGAAAAAAAAAGAGATAAAAAATGTGACTGGCAGGAATATTGGCTCCGGGGCAAAGTCCAGCATTTCATTGGCAAAGATATCTCCTATTTCCATTTCTTGTTTTGGCCGGCGATGCTGATGGCCATGAACATTCCCGTGCCTAAAATTACCGTCCATGGTTTCGTCACGGTCAATGGCCAGAAAATGAGCAAAACCAGGGGCACTTTTTTTACGGCAAAAGATTTTCTCAAATTATATC
>JAHFRS010000084.1 GCA_023266155.1 archaeon | reverse complement strand
TCGTCACCGAGATCAAACTCCTGACGGATTCTTTATTAGTGCGGAGTATGTCTTTGATCAGTGTATGGGAAGGGCAAGATGATGAAGAAATATTATCTGTTAATTTGAGTTACCTAACCGCGTATAAAGAAAAACGATCTCTGGAAATTACGGGCGGGCCGTCCGTCTTGCGGAAAACGTGAAGTAGTTATCGGAGCATACCGACCCTCTTTAAATGAGAGTTTTCCGTTCCTACCTCATCTGACGCACACAGTAAAACACACAACAAAACAAAGAAAAAAGATGGAGAACACCAGCTGAAATGGCTAAGATAAAATTAGAATTAAGGGAGAGATTTCAACTACGTACAACGAGTAAACAAGCGTATGCCGATGATTAAAGAGAATCTCAAAGGCGAAATCTTTATAATCTCTCCCTCTTCTTTTGAATTTATGGAACAATTGCTTCGCTGTCCTTCTTGTAAAGGCAATAGTGTTACCTTAAAACCATTCCTCTGCAAGAAATGTAATACAAAATATTCTTCCAACAATGGCATCATTCAATTCGTCCAGGATCAAAATACCCACACCTGGGACCACTATTGGAAACGTATTCCGGTGTATGATAATATCATGGATATCCTGCGCACTATCATGAATGTGCAACTGAAACGCTATCTGAAAAAACATGTTCAGGCCGGAGAATTAACTTTAGAGCCGGGTGGAGGTTCAGCGTACGTATCGGCAATGCTCAAAGAAGAAGGGATTGATGCGTATGCGATGGATTATGCGTCAGTGCCTTTACAGATAGCACAACAACAGTTGAAGAGCAAAGCCACTCTCGTCCAAGGTGACTTGTTTAACATCCCTTTTACAGACAATATTTTTGATGTCACTTTCAACAACAGTACGATGGAACATTTTCCTAACCCTTTAGATGGATTGAAGGAAATGGCCCGCGTCACCAAGCCGGGGAAATACGTTTTTGTCGGTGTGCCATTCACCTATGGCCCTTTATCTGTCTATAAGCTCAAGAAAAGCAGTTTTAAAGGCGCGTGGGATGGGACAACCTATAGCCGCCAGGGGCTGAAAAAATTATTGACAGATGCCGGATTGGAAATTATTGATTCCCGAACGTTCTTTTTCCGCTGTTTTATAGGGGTATTGGGAAGGAAGCTGGAACGGTGATTTTAGTTCGGATACGTTCTGGCGTTTCGGGAAAGTTAGGCGGCAATTCACAATAATGCTGCTACATGCTTGGTGTTTCACTGTGCGCACGAGACAAACGGCCTGCCAGCTTTCCACGTACTAGGAAAAGAAAACTATTTAAAGCTCCCCCTAATTCTGGCTTCTATGGTTACCAAAGATACTAAGGATGATAGTAGTAAAGCTGAGAAAGTAGGATTCCATAAGGGCTCCCTTGCCACATTAACCAAAGAGCGAGAAGAGTTGCTGCGTATCTTACAGATTGTCGAGCAATTGATGCAGATGCACATCAAAGAATTGAAAGAGCTGGGCGTGGATTTAATGGCGCAGGCCAAGGAAGCGACCAAGCAGCTCAAAGGCAAGAAGCCCATTGAAGATGTGTTGAAGTAGAGAGGGGATTCACTATACCCCTACACGGGAATTTCTATTTTCTTTTCTTCCAATTCATTTAATTTTTCCAGAAGCAGTTTATCATATAATCCTATCAACTGTTGAGCGGCAAAATTATTTCGGTTGATTTTGTACAGTGTGGCTCTTCCTATTTTTCTGGTTTTCATCAGCATTCCTAATTCTGATAATTTGGGTACTAATACATTTAAAGTCCCCCAACTGACTCCGGCATGAAGCAGATCGGTGAGGGTATAATCAAAATCTCTCCCCTCTATGAAGTACTGTAACACCCGCATCCGAGGATTATCTCCCACGTAGTCCAAAAAGATTGACTCTTCCATCATACAACGGCTAAAAATAGGCCACTTATTTAAATCTTTTGTTATTGTACATTGATGTATAATTATTGAAAGAAACTATTATTAACTTGCTGATGGGCAAGTTTGGGTATGGAAGAGATAGCTGGCCTGAAAAAACTTATTCTTCAGAAGTTAGTTCGGGCAAATATGTGGGGTGGAAAACATACTCCTCTTGACTTTGTAACGAAAGGGATTCCGGAACATTATCGGCATACCCACAAAGGAAGAAAAGTGGTAGAGAAAGTTTTGAAAGAGTTAACAAATGACGAATGGATTATCATTTTAGCAAAGAGGACAGGGGGTGGTTCTGATGATCATGTTTCTTTAAATCCACGGAGAGTGAGTGAGATTAAACAGTTTCTTGAAAAGGCTTATTTTTCTGAAGGATTGAGTACGTCATCATCAGTCGAAGGGCAGGAAGCAGATTGAGGAGGTGTTGAAGTAAAGAGGGGATTGAGCAGGAAAATTTTTCTGATTTTGCGTTGAGTAGAACCTTTGTCTGTCTGTAGTCGTAAAGCCGGCAATGAGGAATATTTTTAAGTGAATCTGTATTTTAGTTTAGGAAGAGGAATTAGCACTTTAATCTAAAAATATTTTCTATCGACTCGGAAATACTGGTCTAGATCGGGATGATTTACAATTAATTTCTCCAGATCCATTTTTCCCTTAGACAGATCAATGGAATTTACTTTTCGATAGAATTTATTGTTTTCAATAGCTTGATATTGTGGTTCTCTTAAGGCTCTTCGAGGTATTCTATACACGCCTTCTTCAAAATCACCGTCCGATGGTTTTAAAATTAAATCTAATACTAAGTAGCGATCATCTTTTCTTGTAGCTGGAGTACGCACTATCAGTAGGTGATAAGGCAAATCATACCTAATTGTTTCAAGTACATCTCCCGCTTGATATGTTTCAGACATTTCAGTTTTCTCCTATTCCTGTTCTTCAATAGTTTACGCAAAGTGGGTGTATCCTCTCAGGGATTATATCTGCTGAAAACCATTTCACACCACCAGCATCGCCAGCAAAAATATAATCAGCGAAATCACCACCACAATTCCTGCTCCCAGCAATACCAGAGGGCGAACTTCTTTCCAGGAATCAACGGAGGATTGTTCCACCACTGCAGCGGCGGAAGGCATCGGAAAGTTGAATTTTTCGAGGACGACTTTAGGCTGAAGAGATTGAGGTTGAACGACTGGTGTCGGAGGCGCATACGTTGGCACAATCGTTTCCTGATTGCTGATTGAATCGGGATGCAACAGCGTGTCAATGCGGTCACGCAGGTGTTTCGTATCTTTCATCAGGGCATCAAGGTCATCACGCAAAGACCGGCGATTTTCGACGTTACGGTTATCCTCTACATCATTGATTACATCGTCTACGTCATCTTGTAGATTGGCAAGATCATCATCAAGGTCTTTCAAATCATCTTTGGCTTCACGAATATCGCGTACATTATTGCGGTCCAGGGTTCGTTCGTAGTTCCGTTTATTAACGACAAAATCGTCTTCTAAGCCCTGAAATTCATCCTCTAAAGTGTTAAAACGTTGCCATTCAGCCTGTTGATTTTGAGATGGATTCGATACGGTCACCGTAAAACTATCTGTGTCACTTAACCCTCCATCATCGACGACCCGAACTTCGACTGTTCTTTGACCAATCTGATCAACGGTGGGGGTCCAGGTGAAAGTAACGGTAGTTGCGCCATTCTGGACATAGTCCATGTTGCTTGGTTTTGCATCAACATAAAAGTGAAGTACATCATCATCAGGATCGCTGAGAGAAACATTAAACCGTAGTTGCTGTCCCACAATTGCCATTTGATTGCTGGCAGAGATGGAAGGCGCTCGATTAGGACAGGCATCACCGCGGCCATCTTCGTTGGTATCCAGCTGCCCGCCAAGATAAAAGTCAGCAGCATGAATGCCGCCGGCGTAATCCTGATACATGATTTCTCGCACCACAAACCGGGTATGATCTGGCAACCGATAAAATTGAGTTTGTTGGAGAAAAGAAGTTGATTGGCCATCGAGTGTAACGCGTACTTGTGTCGCATTGACAAAATCTAAAGTGACTTGATACGACACGCCATTTACCGTGAAAGATTGAGTTTGGCCTTCATTTAATGAACCCAACTGGCCGGAATTACGTATCGTGGGGCAGTTATCAACAGTATCAATGATGCCGTCACCATCAGTATCGGGGACGGCCGCCACGAAAGATAACAATAAGGCCATCATAATGACGCCGGAAATAAGGATTCGTGCCATGATTATTCCTCCAGAAAGCTTCTCACAGCCATGGGTTTATAAACATTTCCCTATTTTTAACTTCAAAGTAACAATCAATTTTGCTCCGTAAGATTTATATATGTTCTATATATTCCCTCTTTATGGGGGTCGGAACAGAGGCAACGGCGGTATCACGAAGAGTTTCAGCTTTGCCTTCTTTTCGGCATTTGCAGACTTACCCTTCTGAACTGATTGCCGGACCACAATATCAAGAAAAGTTTTCATTAGAAATTGTTGCTGATGAGCAGAACCGATTGTATTATGGAGTCAAGTGCGCAGAATCACCGGGAGCTTTTTGCCATTATCTCTTAGCAGATGGGATTTCTTCCTCTCAACTGCAGCATTCTCATCTGGAAAAGTTGTTGGCGGAAATAATTAATCACTACTTTGGTGCTCAGGTCGAACTTTCTTTAGCCAGAGATATGAATTATTCTTTATATCAAAAACTGGAACAAGATTTGTTGCTCAGAGTTAGACAATAACTTCTCCCCGATGGATTTTGGGAAGAAAATTGAGAATTATTCCTTCTTTATACCTCGCGCAGCCAAAGACATCTTTTTCGTATTGTAGCAGTACCAGCCGATTTTCTTGGCCTAAATCTTTCTGCAGATCACGACCCTGAAAATAAGCGCGGAGCTCTTCGCTGCTTAACGTAACACTATTCTTCAACGGTTTCTTTTTTTTCAGGGCTTCTCGCCCCAGCAGTTGCGCCCCTTCTTTGCTGAGGCGAATCTCTGTCCCTTTATCTTCTGCAAAATATAACCCCGTTTTGTCAATGATCAGGTTTTTCAGTTCAATCCTTGCCACATCTTTATTGATGATGAAAATTTTCTCTTTCTCACTTTTGAGATAGGCATAATCTGCTGTGGGGGCAAAACCGAATTGCCGGATGAGTTGCTCCTTGATGCGTTTAATGTCCCGGGTGTTAAGGATGGCCAGTTGTTGCATAGAATCACAAAAAAGCTTGTTCTATAATAACCTACCGAGAACTTTTATCAGATTTCCTACAGTGCCTGCGGCAAGCTACGGGAAGGTACCGCATTTGAAGTTTACATCTCAAGAGCGAGTTGGCATTACTCCGACCGCAGGAGACTTTCTACAGAGTCCAGCCATGGGGCTATGTGTAAGTGAGCATCCTGTCAATATGAATATTCTCTTGAATAAATTCCATGTCAATGGCATTATCATAATACGCTCTGCATATTGATGTAACGTTGTACGCACACCACTTTCC
>JAHFRS010000083.1 GCA_023266155.1 archaeon | reverse complement strand
GCGCAGATGAACACTATACTTATGCTGTTTTCCCTGTTTGCCTTCTTTGGCATACTCTTTAAAGTGAATCACCAGGATAAATTCATTATGAATCTTTCGCTGTAATTTCATCGATTCATTGCTGGCAATTTTCTGCAGGTCATTTTTCTCTGCCGGTTGGAGACCTATTTGGTTCAGGCCAATGAACTGAATATTAAAATTCTGTCTAATTTTCAGAGCGCCAATGCACCTCAATAAATTCTTGACGGTCAATAATCCCAAGACCGCATCGCCATCTTTCATGACCAAATCATGGACATTATTCTTGACCATTAATTCCACAGAATCACGTAACCGTGTTCCTTTCGTTGCCACCAGCAGATTATCATTGGTGCTGAATGAACTTACCGGCAGCGCCGACATGGAAGGCAGATCGCCTTCACCGCCTTTCCCACTCACAGCTTTATTGTAACGGATGGAAAAATCGCGTTTCGGTGTCCAATTTAAGTATCGCCGCAACAGATCCTTATAGCTCAGCAAGCCATATAACTTTCCCTGGTCATAAATCGGCACGTGATCAAGATGTTCGTCATGCATCACTTCGATAGCTCGGGTAATGGGTTCATCTTTCCCAATTTTGCTGGGCTTGACCAGTTTAATATCAGCAATGGTGAGCTGCTTCATTTCCGGCAGACTTACCGCCAGCCGGGCAAGGTCCAGGCCGTCAAGGACACCGATAATTTCTTTATTACGCTGCACCGGCAGAAAATCGACATTACTTTCGTACATCAGGTATGCGCATTCAATGACGCTGGCATTTTCATCAATGATCGGCGTTTTCTGCAGGTACTTTTTCAGATGTGTCTCAGAAACATCTAACCGGGAGCGTAACAGCCGTTTCTTTTCAATAAGCCCTACATATTTTTTATTGCGGAACACTAACGCCGCATGTTTTTCATACTGTTTCATCTTACCGATTAGTTCTGCGACGGTTGCCTTATCTTCAATGGCAATAAAATCAAGTTTAATTGCGGGCTTGATATCCATAAATTCACCTCATTTTTTAATTGTTTAAATATCGTGAACACTTCACATCTTCTGGTCTTTACTCCACTTGATCTAATTCTTCCAGAGCTGCATCTAAATCGTCAGGATGTTGAGTAAGGATTTGCTCATCGGAGAGCGGCAAGGGAGTGCCAGTTGGCTGTAGAGTGGGGTTTTCCAGCACTTTCACTGCGGGCTGTTCTGTGGCACAGGCCACGACAAAGAGTACGACCATAAGAGTGATAATGCCGACCACTACTTTACCTACCATCCTTTTTTTTTTCATCATCCCCTCGCCGTCTTTAGCAGTTTAAGCCAATGCTGCCGCGCCTGCACAATCACGGCTTTCCGTTCCTGTTTGCTCTGCGCTTGATTAAAAGCCAGTTTGCTTTGCTCCATCCGCAAGACAAAAGCAGCTACTTCGTCCTTGGTTATTTTTCCATCTTCCCATAACTCTTCCGCCTTTTCCTCTAGATTATACAGCCGCAATTTGGTCAGCGTAAACGTCTTCTTGCGCACTCCCGCTCGGCATGCAGCATTGGCAGCACAACCAGTCTGCTCGTTCGCGATAGAACCGACCCCTACTTTTGCCCGCAAACAGGAGATTCTAGCTTGGCTTGGCAATTTCCAGCAGGGCTGCACACTTTTATATAACTGTACACAGGCATCTTGATCTTCCCAGGAGCGGCATTCCTCGGGAAAGAAATTTTCATATTCATCAGCCTGTTCTTCCCGCAGATCAAAGCGGCATTTCACCCGGTCAGCAATATCCAGATAGCCGCCACATTTAAGGATTTTCCCATTTTTTTCCGACACAACAGCAGTAGGTTCTTTCACACAGTCAATGGTAGAATAGGCATAATATCTTCCCACGCAGCGAGGCAGGGAGACCAGTAACTTGGAAATCTCTATTTCACGCGGGACGTCTACGCGATAGGCATCACTTCCCTGCCGTACAACTTTTAAAGCGTTCAGCTCTGAGGAATGAGAATCTTGTTGGTAACGTAAAGTTCTGGCCGTCCCCGGAAGGCTGAATTGGTACGACAAATCCTCAACAGCTGCGTTGCTGAGAGTAAATTCTGCCTGTACTTTTCCTTTGCTTAAAGTACAGGATTTCAATGAAAGATTTGCTAATTTACAGCTGAATTTCAGACCGGGACAAACGACGGTCTTATCGCCATTCTTGGCATCACGGATGATGTAGGTTCCTGCTTGTTGTAATTCCGCTTCATCAGACGTAAACGTCAGCCCGTTCCATTCACCGGCAAGGGTTATCGTGGTTCCGTCTGCTTTCTCGACGATGACTGGTTTAACAGCAGGATTCTGCAGAAAACTCAGTACGCCACGATCGTCGCAGTTCAGGTTGGATAAAGTGGGACCACTTCCGCTGCCACTGCTTCCACCGGAACTACTTCCACCACCTGAACTTCCTCCTCCTCCTCCTCCACCGCCGGCAGCAAGGACGAAGCTGATGCTGACGAGTAAAATAAGTAGATAAACAACCCGAGAATACCTCTTCGTACCCATAACACTCAGTAATCATAAAGGAGTATTTAAGAATTTCGCACCAACGGAGGGAGAATGCAAACTCAAAATATACAAAATAATAAATAAAGAAAATAATCTTTATCTGGATAACACTCTTCTGGACAATCCCGTTCTTACTGCTGGCAAAGCTTCTGCCTGCTGAGCGCCTTCCGTTAGATTATAAGCATTGATATACACCGGTGTGTTTTCGAAGAGCAGTGCCACGCCTTCAGAGAGATTTCCTCGCAACAACGCTTCTTTTCCTAGGCTGACACCCACTTTCTCTTCTTGTTTCGTGGAAGCGATATCATTCAAAAACAGCTGTACTTCTTCCTGTTTGGGCTTGATTTCTTTTCCGCCAATGATTGCTTCAATGACATAACTATCTACTAGTTTCTTGAAATTCTTGGCCAACGTGCCGGGCTGGTCAAAAATATCAACGCCGTACGCTTTTTTATTCTGTTGTAGGGAAACAGCGACTATTCCCACCGCTTCCGTTGGACAGGAATATTTGGTGAGATAGTCCGTCATCTCCTGTTGTTTCTGCTGATAAGTATCATCAAGATTACCGGAGGGGGAACTGACTCGTCGCACTGAAGTAAACTCTTCGACATCTCGCCAAACCGCTCCCTGACCTTCTCTCGTGGCTCTTCTTACTGAGGTATGGCCGCGTTGCCCACTGGACGTAAAACTTTTTTCTCCTTGATAGTGCCAGCGACCGTGCTGCACACAATTTACGGGTACGTTTCCTTCAAATCCTGGAGCAAGCAGCATATTATGTGTAAACATGCGGTTTTGTTTGCCACCAGCGACATATTCTCCCTGCATGATCAAGACGCGTTTTCCACTTTCATTCTTCAGTTTCAACAATGGAACTTGGTCCGTTTCGAGAACCTGCAGTCTCTGATTAACAGCTTCGTCCAGAACAAGATATTCTAAGCCGTTGCGAGCGCCAAACAAAGGCACCAGAGCTAAATTTTTATAGGTCTGCGCATCGCCGATACGGAGCTGACTTACATATTGTTGTATGCTTCCCATGTTGTGGCCTCCAGATTTTAGAAACATCCAGCACTTGTTTGTATTTTTTTTGTACTTGTTTGGTATTTGTTGAGGTTAATAATTTCCAACTTTATAAAGATTCTTCTTATGTTTTTCGATGAAGACTCACAGAAAGATATATATAACTCCCGCCCCTTCCTCTTCCTCATTAAAGAGGTCAATCAGGATGGCACTACGGGAACAGGACAAGCATTTTCTCAGCTCATTATATTCCGCCGTCAGCATCATTTTCATCTGGAAAGGATTGTGGGAAGGCATCTATCAGATTCCGATTGTCAGCAAATATATCGCTGATCCTTTTGTCTTCCTGTTTTTGGGATTGACAATGCTGACATTATCGGGAGTCATTTTTAAAGAGTTTGACCCTTTAGGCGGGGTGGATAAAGCTATCAATAAGATTATTCATTTTGTGCATAATCATCCCCACAAGAAAGATTTTACTTTCCTCTATTACGACAAAGGGAAGAAGAAAGAACTGCTGATTCCCGCAGAACAGCTTAAGACCATTGAAAGGGGAACATTAGTGGTGCAGCAGGCTCATCAAAAGGAAGAAACGTTTATTCCTGCTCACCGCCTTCGGGAAGTGTTGTATAAAGGGAAACCCTATTGGAGGCTGTAAATGAACAGGAGGCAAATTCAGTTCGCTAAGGACAAAGGCACAGGGGACATAGACATCGGGAAAATGAAGATAAATTCAGACATCGTGGGAGGTTCTCAATGATAACGGGAGAACAGCTTAAACGCTACGGGTGGTACTTTTTTGGTGTCATGGGCGTTATTTTCTTCTGGACCGGTGTGTGGGATGGTGTGGGTAAATTGTCGTACCTAAAGAATCCTCTCGTTAGCCTGTTGCTGGGCCTGATGATGATAACTCTCTCTAAGTATATCTTTAAAGGGGCTGATCCGATGCAGGAAGCAGAAAAATCTATCGAGCATACATTACATGTCGCGTATAATCATCCACAAAAACAGGATTTTCATATTAAGTATCATGACAAAATCCAGCAAAAGAATATCCTGCTTAGAGTTGATAAAATCAAAGAGATTGAGAAAGGCTTTTTGATCGTGCTGGATAAAGGGCAGAAGGAATTTTTCATCCCCATTCATCGGATACGGGAAATCCTTCATAATGGAAAAACGTATAAAGAACCAACAACGTAAAATAAAAAATATCGTATTTGTTTAGCAGCATAAAGTTGAAATCCAATTTGATAATCCTATCGAGAGCGTAATCGGGGGTCGCCCCCTACGGGGAGATAGCTCCTTCGATTATTACAACAAGGATTTCAAAGCTGCTAAACAAATACAAAATAACGTAAAATAAAAGTATGGCTCTGAGGAGCGGAATAACATCATGGGCTGGAACAAACGTGGAGTAACGCCATTAATCTTGACCGTGTTACTGCTTTCCTTTGCCGTAGCGGTTGGCGTCGTGGTGATGAATTTAGGACGAGCTCAAGTGGAAGGGGCAGCGGAATGTGCCATCAATGTCAACCTGCATTTTGCCAGCATCAGCGGGAAAGATCAATTATGTTATGATGCCGCTAAAAAGAGAATTTCTTTTACGGCGGAAAATGGCGTCAATATTAAAGTGGAGGGGTTAATCGTGAATCTTATTGGCACGGAGAAAGCGGAAACGTTTGAATTAAATGAGGCGAAGATCATTAAAGCCGGCACCTATGTGGCCAATATTCCTTTTGATACCACGACGGGTGGAAAGATCAAACAACTGAAAATCACGCCAAAAGTAAAGCCCTTGGAAGAAGAAATCATCTGTCAGGAGCAGGCGCTGGTGCTGGATGAAGTGAAAGAGTGTTAGGCGGCATCTTACTCTGGAGCCACTAAATGAAAATTCCCGTTCTTACTAACTATTATTGACGGGCATTCTTTCTTTATCTAACGATGGGGAGAAAAGATTACG
>JAHFRS010000012.1:13538-15654 GCA_023266155.1 archaeon | reverse complement strand
ACGCCGTCCATGGCGTCCCCGCCGCGGAAAAAAGTAGCAATGACCAGAACGGTTTCATCATCGAGGTTAAACGGAGAATCATCGATGTCCAGCAGGCGGATTTCTGTCTTCATGGATCTAAGAAAAAGAAAGAAGAACAGAAATGTTTCTACGTGATGAGCGCTTTCCTATTCCACCAACACCACACCACGCAAGATGCGATTTTCTGTATCATCATCAGCATGAGTCTCAATCAGTCGCGCTGAGTAACTATACACACCAGCTTTGTTAAACTGATATTCCGTTCGTCCGCCGATAGGCAAGCGAGCTCCCGTAATCCCTTCTAAATTAAAAGTATACGTTTCATCATCGGCATTAACCCATTCAACCGTATCGCCAACATGAACTTCTACATCTGCTGGCAAGAATGAGCTGTGTTCAAGGATAACCCATTGGCTTTCTGTTGCTGCTTGAACTGCTGCCGTGGAAACGAGGGCTTTCGTTCCCGTTTCTTCCACCACGTTAACAATCGGCACAAAAGGCTTATTCTCTACTTTGGGAAGAATCGTCTGAGTACAACCACTGGCGAAGAGAACTCCTCCCAGCAAAACCATCATGACCATATTCAATAATTTCATAGGAACCACCTGCGCCTGTAAACCATCTAGAACAACCTCTTTTCTACTCTTGGGGAGTACCGAGGTTTAATAACCTTTTCCAGTCTACAATATGTTTCTTGTAAAATATATATCCTGCAACTACAATCATGACTAGACTAAACCATTGTCCCAAGCTCAAACTCAAAATATAATTCTGCGGCAGATCGTGCCGATAGAAATCAACAATAAACCGCCCTATTCCCTCCCAGAAGACAAAGTTCCAGAAAATAAAGCCCGCCTTAAAATCTTTCTTAACGCTGAGAAACAGCAACCAGCCAAACACGATGAAACGCTGGAACGCTGAATAAATCATATTAGGATGCCGGCATTCCTGCCCATAATCTGGAAAAACCACACACCATTGTCCATTCCATACTCTGCCCACCAATTCGCCGTTCATGAAGTTCGCAATTCTACCCAGAGCCAGGGCAAAGATTGCCGGCACAGCCAGAATATCGGCAACCTTCCAGAAATCCAGTTGTTTCTTTTTACAGTAATACCAGCACGCCACTATAATTCCCACAAAACCGCCATGGAAACTCATCCCACCCTGCCAGATATACAACAGATTCCATGGTTTATAGAGGTAAATCTCTGGATTCCAAAAAATCATGAACAGCCTAGAACCAATAATCACGCCCAGCATCAAGTAGAAAATGAGATCCCAAACACCTTCTTCAGATATTACCAGAATTCCTTTCTTGCGTGCGTGCTGCAACCACCAGATGCCGAGCAGAAAGCCTAAAAGATAGACCAAGCCATACCAGCGAATCTGGAGGGGGCCGAGATGAACAAGAACCGGGTCAAGGTTGTGAATCCACATTATACTGCTCATTTTGTTCCCTAATATTTATATATTCCTCTTCTTTTGTTCTCTTGATGATCACCCAAGACTTCCTGCTGGAATATGAAATGACATTATTAAAAGCCTATAATCGTGCTTCTCACAGTATGACGAATGAAACGAGCAAGGATGCTAATTATCTGAGTCAGAGCAAGAAAAGGGAGCATTTTGTCAAGGAATTCATGCTCGCTTTTCGTGAGCAGGAAGTTATGCTCAGTAAGGAAATCCTTAAAGGCGGCCATCCTGACGCCGTTAAACTACTGCAGAAAATCGGGCAGGACGTGGAATCAAAACTGCGTTCGGCTTTCTATGGCAAGGAGAATTTGGATCGTCCCGCCTTTCAGAAGGTGCTACGGGACTTAAAGACTGACGTCCGTTCGGTGTTCTATGAACGCTATCTTTCTCAATAATAACCAATGCACTACCGTAAACTTTATATAGTCACTACTCTTGTTGAAGCCTATTATAATTCAAAACGGGTGAATCATCATGGAAGAAAAAGATAAACGCTATTCTAAAGAATTGTTGGGTAAGACCATTGTGTCTAAGTCTGGAAAGAAATTCGGTGAGATTGGTGATTTAGTGTTTGAAGTAGGTTCAGGTGAATTGATTCATTTGATGCTTAAGAATGCCA
>JAHFRS010000012.1:8485-13528 GCA_023266155.1 archaeon | reverse complement strand
CTGGAATTGGAGAAATCTAAAGAAGGGCACGTGCTCATTCCGTTCTCGGCTGTCATTGCCACGGGAGATTTTGTGGTGGTGGCGGAAGAAGATATTATTTAAGATTTTTGTATTTTATTATCTCTATTGAGGACTTTTTGTATTTTATTATCTCTATTGAGGACTTTTTGTATTTGTTTAGCACCATAATGCACAATGAAGCACACAACAAAACAACGATTTTGTTGGTGCACGAAGGGGGACGCCCTTCGGCACCAAAGGCAGCAGCCTTTGTGTGCTAAACAAATACAATATTTATTCTAATTCCTGAGTTCCCCCGGGTCTCCAACTGAGGGTGGCAGCTCGCCAGTTTGATTTTCTTGAGAATGCCTTCGCCGCTTGCGGTGGTTGGGAGTTTAATAAATATAATCCAACATGGCTTCTACCATGGGTTGATATTGTACTTTTTTATTTTTAAGTTCATCCCGAATGATTTTAGAGTCTGATTCAAGAAAATGGATGCTATCAAATTCTGGTTTAACCCCATAACTTTCAGATTTTTGTGTTAAAGCATTAAATTTTTGTTGAACATCTTTTGAAGTTAATTTTAATTTAACATTATATAAAAAACTTCCAGTTGGTTCGGATTCTAATCCAAACACTATGTGGGGTTTGACACTTTCAAAAGATTCGGGGATTAATCCAAATTCTTCAAATATTTCCCGGTACAATCCTACTCCTAATGAGGGAACACCATCCGGAGAGTCTAAAACTGGGTGAAGCGAACCTGCAGCAATGTTGTGTTTTCCAACTCCCCTTTCAACATTTTTGCATTTTCCAAAAAGTAAATAATTGTCAGCAGTGATTATATTTGCAGAAACATATACTGGATTAGCTCGCGTTGATAATTCAGTATTTGTTCTAGTTCCAACATGCTGTTTATAAGAAGTTAAGGATGTGTTAATACATAATGTTTTTCCATCCATAACAATTTTATCTAATCTGACCATGGGGCCAGACCATAAATGTTCATTATGGCTTAATTTTTCTGCCCATATATCATCAATTTCATCTTCTATTCTTCTTGAAGGTTTCCATAATTGACTAGCGTGTTTGTTAACAATTATTTTATCAAAATCTTTATGATAGATAATTATTGAACCCATGCTTCCAGTAACTTCTTAGTAGTATATAAATCTTCTTGTTGGGGGGTCTACACTCCCACCCTTTAGGGCAGGGAGGATGTCACGCAATCACAATTCCAATTCGCTATCTTGTATTTGTTTAGCGCGAAGAGTGCCAGTGAGGGCTTTATAGCCATGACACCCAGCCAGGTGTGCCCCTATCGTTGCGGTGGGCTTCATGCCCGCCCATCTCGCCTAGGATACTGGCTGAGGAAAGCGTAACTCGTCCCTACCACTAAATTTTCAGGGATACATTCTTCCAGCGTTCGTTCTCTCCGATGATAATGGTCAATATGCCGCAACGCTAAGTCGGGATTAAATTCAATCTGAATGCCCATAATTTCTCCCCCTCTTTCTCTTCCTCTTCTTCTGTTTATTCTTCCTTTATTTGTTTGTTGGGTCTAAAACCCCACTGCTTGCAGTGAAATGAATAAATCTCCCAACAAACACAAGAAAACAAACAGTGATTTGTTTTCTGTGCAGACGGGAAAACTATCCCATCTTGCACTAAAAATCCCAGCAGCTTGCTGCGATTGGGATTTTTAATTCCGGCGATGCGCTTTGGCCATCTCCAGCAGTTCCGGGGAGAACGATTCCAGTGCCAGCATTTTTGACCTGCTCATCTGCGGCATGAATTCCTCATCAATTTTTTTAAGGTATTCTTTCACTCGCCCCATCACCGATTTCAGCAAGAAATTCTCTACTTTTTCTTCAAATACCTCAGACAATTCGCCAAATTCCATGATGCGGTACAAGTTTGCATTCGTTTCAATCAACTGTAAGTCTTTGATGCGTTTCAATTGCCGTCGGATATTGGAAGCGGCAATGCCCAGCATCGGCAACCCCAGCCGTTTCCTCTCTTTCATCACTTCATTCTTGATCTCTTCTGAATGCAGCTCTTCCCGGCGTCGTTTGGCTTGCAGCAAGACGTGCAACACGTCCACCACGACGTCACGAGAATCTCCCGGCTGCAGCAGGCCAAGAGAAAGACATAATTTACGCACCAATTCACGCTCCGTCATCGTCGGCTTTTCATACCGCCGCAATGTTAATTCTGCTAATGGGGTATCTCTGCTTATTTTTGCCATGATCAATCACCTTTTTGTAGTATATATTATTTCTTTTCATTTATCATCTTCTCATTTGTGTAAATACCATAACGTCACTTTATCTTTTGTGACGCTATCGACCCGAGCAAAAAACCGCCGTTCCGCCTGAACGATAGTTCCGACGGCCAGGGTTCCCAGCGCGTTTTCTCCGATACCAAAGGTGGCCGTGCCATCATCCATTTTCACGTCCACGTTTAATTTTTCTTCCGCCGGCAGCCAATGAACAATATGGCCGCGTTTCTCGGAATTCTTAAAATCATCATAGGGTTCCGACACATAATAAAAACCATCCTCCCGCAGTTCAAAATTGCCGCAATCCATCAGGCGGTGAAGATAGCCATCAGATAAAGTCTTGAAATCGCTGCTGGAAATGATCACTTCTTTCTGCACTTTCAGAATTCTCTTTCCCCGTTGCGGGAAATCAGGATGCAATTCCATTTCCACTTCCTGTGCCGGCAGGCCCTGAATGAGAATCTTAACGGGATTATCAATGAAAAAATAGCGATTGGCTTTTTGTTCCACCAGTTCTTTATCAAAGGCATTAATATTCTTCCAAAACTCTTCTTTGCTGACGGTCTTGTCATTCAAACTAAGACCGATTTCTGTCGCATATCGGCGGAATGCTCCCGGCTGATATCCTCGCCGTCGTAACGCTGGAAGGAACGGGATGCGGATATCATCCCAGCCGTGATACATCCCTTCTTCAATCGCGTGCCGAGTTTCTGTAGTACTTAACGCAAACCCGTCAAAGTTAATCATCCCCCAATGTGCATATTCAGGATACGTCCAGCCAAAACAGTCCATGATCAATCGTTCTTTGGCGGCATTGTCAGTTTGATCTTTACCGTTAAGGACATGAGTTATCCCCAACAGATGATCATCAACGGCAACGGAAAAAATCATTAATGGCCAGACGCGCTGCCCTTTGCCAGTTTTGGGATGAATGTGTTCAACAATCCGCATAATGCCAAAGTCCCGCATGGCCGGATTCCGGTGCTGTATGTCTGTCTTTAACCGCAGGATGGCCTCCCCTTCAGCATAGCTATTAAACATTTTGGCATAGCGCAGCTGTTGTTCTTTGCTGGCAAGGTTGCGGCAGGAGCACGCTACTCCTTTATTCTTCATTTCCCGCCATTGTTCCGCAGGACAGGTGCAGAGATAGGCTTTTCCCAGCCCCACTAATTTTTCGCCGTGGTCATAATAAATCCCTAAGCGGGATGATTGAATGATGACTTCTGCTACGCCATTATTCGTCAGCCAACGGGCATCCTCTTCAATTAGCTGATAAGCGGGCGGATAAATATTTTCTGCATTGGTGTCTTCAATTCTGAGAATCAATTTCCCGTCATACATCTTGGCATACTCATAATTCAGAGAAGCGCCATAGGCATGACCTATATGTAACGCTCCAGAAGGAGAGGGGGCAATACGAACAACCACTTTACCTTTCTGTGCGTTGGGCAACGGTTTCAATGGACCTACAATCTGTTCTGTTTTTTTTTCTTTCAATAGTTCTGGCGCAAGCTGTTTCAATTTCTGTTGAATTTGTTCCGGGCTGAATTTTTCTATCTCTATAATGGCCGATTTAATCTCTTGTATCAAGCTGGGAACATCTTTTTTTAATTCCGGATTTTCCCGCAGAACTGACCCCAATACCACCTTCGAATTGACCTTGCCTTGGAAATCAAAGGCATTTTTAAGGGCATATTTGAAAATAATCTCTTTCATCAGGGATAGGAAAAAGAAGGAAGTTATTAAAGGTTTTGGGAAAAGCTTGTAGATGATCTCCGTTGTCAACGTTGTCTGGCCCAAATTTAATAGTCTGGGTGCTATATCTCCCATAATGCCCATTGCAATATAAAAATGCTTTTAGCTCTACGATAACCTCACTGAAACATGTTGGAAAAGCTCTTGCAGGACAGTGTTGTGCGGAAAGCTTTTGGCTATTCCTTTGACCATCTAAAATTATATAATACTACAAGTAGGCCCATCAATATGGCCCCCATAGTTGCTGGTGTCAGTGAGATTATTGATGCAGAAGGGGCGATTATCAGCTATGGCCTGGCCATGGTCCTCAATAACGTTTTTTCTCAGGGTCGGACTGGCTCTAAGAATTTTTATCGCAATTTATTTAAAAAGTCACGGGATAGATACTATGAGCAGTATGGCATTAGCAGACTTCCATTTGGACGAGCCTTGCAGCGGGCCTTCTCCCTTTCACCAACGTGTACTCCCCGGTTTAAGGCTGGCTATGGCCTATCTCCATTTAGCTGTTCCAATGTTTTGTATAAAGAAAAAGAAATGATGGTTCAATTCTTACGAAGTCATTTTCAGCAAGAAAATAATATTGATTATGATGTCTATTTCATTCCACTCTTTACATTGGAAGGGCTGCTCTAATTTTTAATCTTTCAAAAATGATTCTCTTCAAAACTTTCCTCGTTCGATCAGCCTTCTCATTCTTTTCACAAACTCCTCTGCTTCCTGATAATAATGCTCATATTCCGGACCTGTTACTTCCTTAATCTCACGGTGGGTGATCATCTTACTTAACTTATAAAACCGCTGCATCGTTTCCACATACTTTGGCTCTAAAAGTTTATGCCGGACAAACACTTTCTCTAACATCTCGGCCACATGTTCTGGCGTCGGAGGAATTTCATTCTTTCGCATCAAGGCAGCATGGGCTGAATCAATCACTGCCCAATACAAATCTAACGTAGCTTGTAACACGTGCCAGCGGGAATTCAGCAGAGTTTTGGGAGATCGCC
>JAHFRS010000012.1:0-8475 GCA_023266155.1 archaeon | reverse complement strand
GCGCCCTTGCTGTAACAGCCGCTGTAACGGCTCAAAGAAGCCGATATCAATCAGGGCCACGCCGTCACGAAGGATATTGACCACGACAGGATCACCGGCTTTCGCATATTCCCAGAAGGAAGTAAAAGTCATGGAGGTGACGTGCAGTTTCGGGGAAACCCGAGCAATCAGGTTTTCCACAATGAGGCGATAACCTTCCACCAGCTCTGCGGTGATATGAAAATTAGTGTCGTCGCTGATAATCAAGACATCAATATCACTTTGTGGGGTACTTTCCCGGCGTACGGAACTGCCAAACAGCACGGCAGAAATCATGAAATCACTCAGTTCATTCTTGAGCTGTTGGGCAAATTTCTGGGCGATTCTCAAATCCTCAGTTGGATACTGATGGATGTTCTCATTTCCCTTTTTCTGAACGTTAAACTCCATGATAAAAATGGGCGCGAGGCGTAAAGTTTTTATTTTGTATAAACGGTAACAGGGAAAGGATACTGAAAGGGATCTCCATGATCGTTGCTGCCTGGAAAGGACTTCCTAGCGCCGTCTCTTGCTGTGCCGCCGTTTAACCACTTTTCTTTTCTGAAGGTGGTTTATCATCGGCGCTAATTTCTCCAGATCTTTGATGATATCAGAGGCAATGAACGTATAGCCTTTACTTTGTTTCAATAATTGGTCACCGACGTAGCCATTGATATAGGAAGCAGCCACGGCACTCTTAAACAGATCTTTCGTCTTGGCTAAAAATCCTACACACAGTCCGGCTAAGACATCGCCTGTCCCCGCTTTGGTCATGCCCTGATTTCCCGTGCGGTTAAAGGCAATTTTGTTGCGTGAAATGATGATGTCTGTTGAGCCTTTCACGACCAAGACATTGTTGTTCTGCAGGAAATAACGTAAGTTTCCTTGTAATACTTCCGCTTTTTCTTTCGCATTGGATTCCCGCAATTTCGGAATTAAAAATTCTTTATTACTGTTGATCATCATCATCTCTAATTCCGTCTCATGGGGAGTCAGAATTGCATTGCTGAAATCTTTAAATGAGAGGCCTTTCAGGGCATCGGCATCAATGACTTTAGGTTTCAGCGATTTACGGATGAAATAATGGCAGAACCGGTCCGCTCGCCGCGTAATGCCGTTGCCAATCAAGACAGCATCAAATTTATCAGTGTACTTTACCATCTCTTTGGCATTCTTGATGGTGAAAGCTGACCCTTTGATCTTATACGTCATCAGGTCTGGACTCAGAGTGTTCACAGCCCAGGCAACTTTTTCTGGTGCGGCAACCGTTACCGCATCACACCCAGCTCGCAGGGCAGCTAAGCCCGTTAACGTGACGGCTCCCACATACTCTTCCGATCCACCAATAATCAGGGCATAGCCGTTCTCGCCTTTATGGGAGGTTTTCTTACGTTCCATCAGCTTCTTGACTTGATTGATGTTCATGGTGGGTTTTAGACCAATAAATGTCTTTTTTTCCTGCTTTATAAGAGTTTAGTGTAATTAATCAGTAGGGAAAGCTTCTTTTTGTCATTTATTTATAAAGAAGATGGTTCTGGAAGTCTGGTATTTATAAAGAGAAGGGGATTTGTGGGTCCGGAGAGAGATGTTTTTCAAGCGGGCCTTTAGTCAGGGGGCTGGCTTGGCCAAGACACACAGTGAAGAAACTACTTCACTGGTGCACGAAAACGAACGACGATTCGTTTTCGGCACAGAAATGAAATAGTTTTTTCATTTCTTGTGCGCCAATGAAGTCGTTGCTTCATTGTGCGAGCGAGGCGAGAACAACTGTTGTTGATGAGAATTGATCGGTGCTTTCCGCCGATGACAAGTATCCTGATTTGGACGGAAATCTAACCACCAAGAAAGCACGAGCCTCGCGGCCTGCCAGCCCTCTGACGAACCGAATAATTTCTCAGAAGAAAGTCTTTTAAAGAATTTAGTATCTTGCTTCCCCAATGGCCCCATAGCTCAACCTGGCAAACCCTCACAAGGTTTAGGGACTAGAGCGCTGCTCTTATACGGGTACGTTCTATGCACCAGTATCCAGAAGTCAGGCAGAAGTTCTGGGCTCAAAGCAAGCAATCATTGGCTTGTGGCAGGAGAATCCCAGTGGGGCCACATTTTTATATTTTAAATTTTTGAGAAGGAAGAAAATATAAAGTAGGCTTCTTTCTAATATTATTATGTTCCCAGACATCTCTTATAATCAAGATATCTATGCTTTTGCACAGGGAGATAAAGTCCGCTGGAGTGAAATCTATAGCTTTGGACAGAACGAGGAAAGAGGTTATCTTCCTTCTGCACCAGGGCAGGAACAGAGTTATTTTTCTGATGCAGCTCGTTTACGCAGAGCTGTAGAAATCCAACGGCATAAAGTGCAACAACGCCTTGATGGTTTAACAGCTAAAATCATGGGAGAACAAGAAGGCGAGCGCAGAATTCTTCTCCAGGAATCTCGAGAAATTACTGATGGTACCTTTGATGGCTTTATCAACGTGGGAACACCGGGAACCGTTGAAGAATTTCAACGAAGATTAAAAAAGGGGATTGAAGAAACTGCCAGTGAAGAATATCTGAATCAGTTGAGAACGATGCCCATTGTCAGTCTCGATATTGGCGATAAGATCATCTATGCTGGCTTAGTTCGTGTTGGCCGTGGACTCCAGCAATTTCTGGCTGAAGAAAAATATGATCCTACAATGATGGCTGATGTCATGGAAATCTATCATTCATTAGGAAATTAATCTCCATTCTTTCATCGTCTTTACTTTACAATTTTATAATGCAGCTGAACTTCCTGCGCAGAAAGTTTCTTCACTTTTAATAATTTTAACTTTACTTCCCACTCCGCTTCCCGGAAAAGGGGAAGGCCTTTTCCCAGGATGATTGGTTCAATATCAAGATACAACTCATCCACTAATCCTTCTTCCATAAAAGAGGTATTGAGCCCGCCACCACCGGCGACCAAGGCTTCCTGAAATCCCTGCTGGCAAATGATTTCAAGTGCTTTTTGAGGAGAAAGGGCAGCCGTGTGAGATTTACCGCTCACCGTAAAAGATTTGTTACCCGTAACCACCACCACTTTAATCTTGTCAAGACCAGCAAATTCATTGTTTCTGAGCATAATTTCATAGGTCTTTCTGCCCACAATCATATTGCCGACACGTTTAATCATCTTCCGAAAACTCTTCCATTCGACCGGAGAAACAAAGCTAGTGTCATCATTGTCCTTGGCGATATAACCATTCACCGTTATAGACATATACTGGATGACTTTCATAAATAACCTCTTTTGAATAAAAAATGCGGTAGCGGGGACTTTCGCGCAGCAGCCTATTCATCGCGGTGGGCTTTACGCCCGCCTATCTCGCCTAGGATACTGGCAGTCGAACCCCGGTCGCAGCCTGATTGCGATCCTGCCTGGCAAGGCCGCATACTGACCACTATACGACTACCGCATACCCCTTGCAGAACGAAGATTATTAATAAAGCTTTTCTTAATTTTGGGATCTGCGATAGTACTCAAATATCAATAGTGGCAATCCTTCATAGCGGCGTTCAACTCTTTCTTCAAATAGGAATCCTTCTGCCAAAAAGCCTGGTTTTGGTTCGGGCAGTGGAAAGCCCCGGTGAGAAAAATAATCTAAATAATCTACAATAACACTTTCGACAGATTCTTTTACAGTTTCTAAGTTACCTTGGCCATATAATTTGTAGTTTGTAAATCCTAAAAATTCTAGGGGTATGTTTGGTGCATGATCAATTAAAACTGTAACTATAATTGGTTCCACTATTTGGTATAATGGATATATCTATTTAAAGATTACCAAAAAAAATAAAAACAAAGAAAAAGCCTTTAATTCTTGGCCAGCATAAACATCGTTTTTAAGGCGACCACCAGCGTTGCCGGCACAAACAAGGTCAACAGCCCTCTTAACACACTGCCGACAAGAACGCTCAACCCTTGAAAGATACCCACCTGGAGACCTAAGAAGGAAACGAGTGCCAACACCGTCCCGCTGGTCAGAAAAGGCATTACTTCTTTCACATTCACGTTCAGAATTCCGACCACTACTCCGAGCAGGAACAGCACTAACAATAAGTTCTCCTGATAGGGCCCGTTAAACCCTAACCCTAATACGACGGCGAGAATCACGCCAATCGCAAAGGCCCACGCTCCGATACGGTTAAATCTGGAAACTCCTTTTGCTTTTGCCATTATCTATCACCTCTTATGAAGAAGGAAAATTTCTGAGTATAAAAAGGTTTTTGCCTCTTGTAGGTGGAAAGCTGGCGAGGCTAAAACCGGTGAGCCGAGCAGAATTCAGATATAACATTTACCATTTTACAGTAATACTTTAATAATACCACAACATTTATATAAACTAGCTCATAAAATTAACTATGGTTAACAAACTGGTCTTACCCCAAGAACTGGAGACCTTTTACGTCATTCCGGCACTTCGCAGGCAATTAGCCTTGGCGTTGGATGAAGCAGGGATGAAGCAGAAAGATATCGCCGCTATCTTAGGTGTCAATACCTCTGCCATCAGCCAATATAAAAGTAAAAAACGGGGAGAAAAAGTGCAGCTCAACCCGGAAATTGTGCAGCAAATCAAGAATTCCGCAACTAAAGTAAAAGACCAATTAAGCTATGTCCGTGAAACTCAGCGTTTGCTTCATTTGATTCGAACCTCAGGTCTGCTCTGTCAAATTCATAAACAACTCTCCACTATTCCTGATCATTGCGAGCCGCAACTTGTAAACTGCCATCTCTTGGCACGAGGATGTAATTAATGGAAACAACCGAACAAGTATTGGCTTTTGAACCGTCACGTACGTTATATGATGAAGCAGATGCTCATCAGGCTAAACTCGTAGCACCTTTAGGCCTTAATGAAGAAGTCGTGCGTTTAATCTCTAAAACCAAGAATGAACCTCTCTGGATGCTTGAAAAAAGATTGAAAGGGCTGCAATTATTTTTCCAAAAACCATTACCGGACTGGGGACCAAGTTTAAAAGATATTGATTTTAATGCCATCACGTATTTTGTTGATCCGAATGCCACAGAAAGCACGTCGTGGGAGGATGTTCCGGCAGAAATTCGCAGAACCTTTGACCGATTAGGAATTCCGGAAGCTGAAAAGAAAGCATTAGCAGGTGTTGGAGCACAATATGATGGCGGGGTAGTGTACCACAACCTTCTCAAATCTTTACAGGATCAAGGCGTTATTTTTGAGAATATGGATGTTGCCGTGCACAAATATCCGGAGTTGGTAAAACAACATTTCATGAGCAGCTGTATCCCCATCAACGACCATAAATTCATTATGCTACATGCGGCAGTGTGGAGTGGGGGGACGTTCATCTATGTGCCTAAAAAGGTGAAAGTGGAATTACCTTTGCAAGCATATTTCAGGATGAATGAACAATCAGGCGGACAGTTCGAGCATACTCTGATTATTGTGGATGAAGGCGCAGAATTACATTACATTGAAGGGTGCAGTTCACCGCGTTATTCTACCAATTCCATTCACGCGGGAGCAGTTGAGATTTTCGTCAAAGAAGGCGCGAAGATGCATTATTCCAGCATCGAAAACTGGAGTAAAAATGTCTATAAT
This sequence comes from archaeon, assembly GCA_023266155.1. Taxonomy (GTDB): domain Archaea; phylum Nanobdellota; class Nanobdellia; order Woesearchaeales; family GW2011-AR9; genus JAHFRS01. The sequence continues at coordinate 2,854 of JAHFRS010000012.1, read as the reverse complement.
TTAAACACTAAAAGAGCTCTCGTTGATAAAGATGCCACTATGGTCTGGGTCTCTGGCAATATGGGTAGTAAAGTGTCCATGCTCTATCCTTGTTCCATTCTTCGCGGAGCAGGTGCCAAATCTGACAGTTTAGGAATTGCCTTTGCTGGAGCAGGACAGCATCAGGATGTCGGTGCCAAAGCTATTCATGTGGCTCCCAATACTAGCTCAACAATTCACTCCAAAAGCATCAGCAAGAATGGTGGAGTATCCAGCTATCGGGGATTAGTCAAAATCATGCCTAATGCCAGAGGTTCAAAAACTAGTGTGGTGTGCGATGCTCTGATCTTAGACGAGAAATCAATTTCCAATACCTATCCCCATCTGAAGATTGATAATCATGATGTCGATGCTGCGCACGAAGCGAGAGTGGGAAAGATTAACGAAGAAACCATATTTTATCTACAAAGCAGAGGCTTGAGTGAAGAGGATGCGGTAAGAATGATCGTCTCGGGGTTTATTCAGCCGATTATCAGGCAGCTACCGCTTGAGTATGCGGTAGAGTTAAACAAATTGATTGAGATGGAAGTCAACGGGTTTTAGGATTGTTTGTTTAGCACAAGAAATACGAAAACTATCGTATTTCTGTGCAGAAATGAAGTCGTTGCTTCATTTCTTGCACCATCAGGTCGAAATTATGCGAAGTGACATCAAGAGCGTTACGGGGGGTTGCCCCCTACGGGGACGTAGCTCCAACGATAACATCAGCAATGATTTCGAAGGTGCTAAACAAACAAAGGGTTAGGTGTTTTGGAGAAGAAATGGATGATACACTGAAAGGAAACTATGAACGAGAGAGTTTGGATGAGGTAGTGGGAGAACTTCATGCCAATGAAAATAATTTTATAACCAAAAAAACAGAGCATAAATCTCCTTCCCAAAAGATCCCTAAAATCGTCATAGGTGCTTTATCGAGTTTGCTTGGTGGATTAATCGGCGGTGTGGCGATAAGTGCGCTGAAAGCTCCGGATATTTTTACTTCACCATATTTATTCTATGGGGGGTTAATGTTCCCTACTGCCCTATGTACTTATGTTGCTACGGGTGAGAAATCTACAGAAGCTTTAATCTCTGCAAGCTCTGCAACCCTAGGAATCTTACTTGTAATGTACTTACAAAGGATGATATAACATGAATTACACACTAGATAAAAATAGACAAGGAAGCTTGGATGACGTAGTGGGAGAAGTAATATCACCTCAAGAAAAGTCATCTCACAAAAATCATCTTCCTGAAAAATATTCACGTAAAGATAAATTTTATCTTGCGGCACTTCCACTTTGCACTTTTGTTTTAGGCTCAGTTCCGGCAGCAGCAGTAGTTGCTGTTGAAAGAGTAAACAACACCCAATATGGGTTAAATATAATTTATGGTGCATTTACTGCTCTCATTTTTGTACCCGTGATTGAAGAGACGAAATTAAATAGCGCTAGGATTGCAGGATTAATTGGTGCAGCCTTTGGGGCAACATCCTTTTATTTCGCTTTCAAACATTTACCTACTTAAAATGAACCTCAGCAAAAAAATATTGAACTCGGGAAACGATTTCCCTATTCTTAAGAACATCATCTACTTCGACAACGCTTCCACCACGCAAAAACCAATCTCCGTCATCACAGCTACTACGAAATTTTATGAAGAAGAAAACGCCAATGTCCATCGTGGCATCTACAATTTATCGTTAAAGTCAACCATGGCCTATGAGAAAGCACACGAAGTGGTGGCAAACTTTATCGGCGCACAATTTGAAGAGATTATCTTCACCAAAGGCACAACCGAAAGCCTGAATTTGCTGGCGTATTCATTAGGAAAGAAATTACACGCCGGAGATGAAATTGTACTGACGGAAATGGAACATCATGCTAACCTTGTTCCCTGGCAGCAAATAGCAAACAAAAAAGGAGCAGTACTCAAATTTATTCCTATCACGCCTGATTTTCGATTAAATATGACCAAAGCACGTGAATTAATCTCTTCCAAAACAAAAATAGTCTCTGTTACGCACGTTTCCAATGTGCTTGGAACCATTAATCCCATTCAAGAGTTAGCAGAATTAGCTCATACCGTTGGCGCAGTGATGATTGTTGACGCAGCGCAATCCGTTCCTCATCTGCCCATTAATGTAAAAGAACTCAACTGTGATTTTCTGGCTTTCTCCGGGCACAAAGTATGCGGTCCAACCGGCATCGGCGTACTGTACGGAAAAAAAGAATTGCTTGAAACCCTTGATCCTTTGCTCTACGGCGGCGGGATGATCAAAGAAGTCACGTTCATTAACTCTACCTGGAATGATCTGCCCTGGAAGTTTGAAGCAGGAACACCAAATATTGCCGGAGCAGTCGGATTAACCGCCGCGATAGAATACGTGCAATCCATCGGCATGGAAAATATCCAACAGTATGAACAAGAATTAACCCAATACTTTTTACAAAAATTATCTACTCTTCCTAACATTAAACTTCTGGGCCCTGCTACTTCAGAACAACGCGGAGCAGTATTTTCATTTGACATTCAGGGAATTCATCCTCACGACGTCAGTGAATTATTAGACAAACAGACCATTTGCGTTCGTGGAGGCCATCATTGCGCGATGCCTTTACATACAAAATTAGGAGTGCCGGGATCGGTTCGTGTATCATTTTATTTTTATAACACCACAGAAGAAATAGATTTATTCTTAAAATCATTGGTAACAATGACTTCGCCTGCAAAAGCAATCAACCCTTTAGAATTGTCTATGTTCCCTTAACCGAAGAACAGGAATTATATAAAGAAAATATTTTAGATCATTATCAACATCCCCGAAATAAGCATG
>JAHFRS010000082.1 GCA_023266155.1 archaeon | reverse complement strand
CTCGTCGTCGGTGTGGGTGTCAAGGTAGCTTTCCCAATGACAAATTGGCCTAGTTCTGAGGCTGATGCGGTGGTATAATATAAATAACGTTCTTTCTTCGTTAACGTCAGGGGCAATTCCCGGCCATTGGCATACAATTTTAAGTCGTAGGCAGAAATCCCTTTTTGGTTTAAGACCGTTTCCAGCACTTTTAAGGTAAAATCAGCTTTACAGACTTTACTCGCATCAGGAGAGGTAACAGTAAAATGAGAATATTCCCGGCCATTGAACTTCACGGGAGTCGTTTCATCAAATGTAAAAATTCCGCCTCTCACCTGGTCACAAAACGTGAACGTGGCCATATATACCCCTGGAATGTTTTTAACTTCAAAATCAAGGGAAGAACCTTGTCGAGCCAAAGCGACAGTCTGTGTTGCCACTCCTCCCGTCAGGCCAACTTCCGTTTTAGAGCCAAGGATAATGGTGACAAACGATAAAGACAGGATAACCAACAACGTCAGCCAGGTATAAGAGTGATGAAATGTTTGCCGCTCTTTTTTTGCTTTCATACCCGCTCAGAAAGAATCGAGAGTATATAAATAATTCGGTGGCAAGGCACCGTCTAAAAAGTGAGTAAACGGCCAATCACCTGCGGCCATTTTTTAAGCTGAAATCTTTCTTTCCATAAAGCTTTTAATCCCACTCTCAACCGCCAATCGGATGAAAATTGGTCTTGATTGTGATGATGTGTTGGCTAATTTTACGCTGGATTTAGCTTCAGTCTATAACCAACGGTACGGAACAAGGTATAATCATGAAGATTTTGTTCCTGATTTTAGCCACTTTGAGCGGCTGTTGGGGCTGCCTGGAATCAGAAATTTATGGGAATTGTTTCAGGATCATTCTTATAATCTTTCCATGAAGCCGGTGAAAGGAGCAGTGGCAGGAGTGAAGGAGTTAGTTTCTTTAGGCGCAGAATTGCTGGTGGTCACGAATAGGGTGAAGACGTCTCCCCAGATAACTCAACAGTGGCTTGAACAGAATTTTGGTCCGGTATTTTCTGACGTCTTGTATGGCGGTAATGGCTTCTCTAAAGGAGAAATCTGTCGGCAGAAAGAGATTTCATTATTTGTGGACGACCTTCCACAGAATGTGTACAATCTCCGTGATCATGGCATCAAGACATTAGTATTGGATTATCATTGGAACCGGGAAGTTGAGGAAAGTCATTTCATAAAAAGAGTTCTTGATTGGGAAGATATTGTGCAGGAAGTTAAGGCCGGGCGATAAAAAAAACAATGGGACCAGTGGGATTTGAACCCACGACGTCATGGTTTCAATTGTCAACGAGGTTTACGTTAACTTCGTGAATCCTTCAGCCATGTGTTCTTCCGGGCTGAACTATGGTCCCAAGCAACATATTTGCAGTTTATTTATAACGTTTTTGGTGGCGGCTGGCGGGGCACTGTCTTTTTTGTGAGTGATACTGCCCAGAGTCCGCCTCAACGTATGAATCTGTGCAGTAACTTGTGAAATATTTAGGCACAGATTCATATTAGAAATGCGTAAATTATCAAACTGATTAACGCATTTCTCTATACCCTGCGGTGGCGTATAGACTCGGTCGCGTCATTCCTGATACACGAACTTTGATGACTCGCAGTATCACTCACGTTTTGGACAGTGCCCGGTGGCGGGTAAGGTAAGGCTGTTATTCCGTTAGAAATAGAGATGGACAACAAGAGCATTGACAGATATAGTAAACTGCAAAAGATATCGCAGATCGATTATCGCAGTTTACTATTATAGTAAAGAACACAAATAATTGAGCAATAGATCTGTTCTTTACTTATTACGAAACTTTCCGTCAGGAAAGCTACGAACGAAGTGAGTATGGAGCATGTTTTGCTCTATTATTTATGCGAGTGAGTATAGATAACTGTGTGTAATGTGATCTGGTTTACGCAGTTATCTATAAAATCATCCCGCCCATGTTTCATGCTCTTCTTCAAAATCATCGTCTGGGTCATCGTCATCATCGGTATCAGCACCGACAACTTTTCTGGCCATCTTTTCCATCATGCTTTCTGCCATACATCGAGCCCCTAAAGCAAACATCTCTTCAGCGATTTCGCGCGTGGACATTTTTTTAAAATTTTTTTTATAATCTGCCCATACTTCAGGGAAAGCAGCATCCCGCAGACTTCCCGCCATCATGATGGAATTAACTCTTGCTAATTCTTTCCGGGGAATGTCTACATGTATATTCTTAATTTCTTTCCCCTCGGCAATTAAATCCAAGAAACATTCATGGCAGGCATGCGTATGGGCATCAAGCTTATCTGGCGGGCAGGTAATGCTCGTTTTACAGAAGCTACAGTCCACCGGGACACTCTCTTGACTTTTTTCCATGTTGTTGTGATAATAATCTATCAACAGTTTTTCTCTTATTTAATATTTCTATTCTGGAGAAGAGGTATTGTTTTTCGCAGTTATCTATAGTTGCCCAGCTCACTGATCTTGGCCCAGCCAACTTTCCACGTACGTTATTTTTACCCTCCCGACAGTGTTCCTTTCAGGATCTGCCCCGCAAAGAGATTAAATAGGAACATCACCACTGCCGCAAGGATGCAATACAGTAACGTGCTGCTGATAAGATTTTTGCCCTGTTCATACCGCTCCGCTAAAGTATCAGCGCCATTTTCAATTCCGCTGGCGAGAAAGGTTAAGATATAGGTAATTTGCACAATGTAAATTCCCACCACAATCTGGAAATGATAAGTCGGCAAGCCAATGCCAAAAATAGTTAACATCTCACTGAAACTGGTGGTGTCCCCGGCATTCTGACTGAATTGTGTCAATTGAGAATTCAGTTTAGTGAGAATGGTCGTAATCATCGACGTAATGCCAATGACGATTCCCGCAATGGCAGGGGTAAGAAATTTTATTTGGGCTTTCATCGACGAAATGACATCACTCATCAAATCTTTCAGCCGCTCCTCGACGCGATGAATTTCTTTGATGTATTGTGACATTGATAATAACGCTTGCGCGGCAATGCGTGGGCCTTTCTTGATACTTTCGACTAACACTTTCATCGAGGAGGCAATCACTTTCGATGGAAAACTGCTTAACGCTCCCACCTGAGGATCAAAGATGGCCTGTTCCAGGCCCATCCCTAATTTAGTGATGTTTTTCTCAGCCAGATTAAAGAATTCACCGGAGGTCGTGCCCTGCATCGTTTTAGCTACTTTCGCTAAGGCAATTTCTGCCGGAATTCCGTCACCCAGACGGTTACCCAACTGAAATAATGCCGACGAAAATTCATCTTCCAGCTGTTTCGTCTTTTCCCTGATTTTAATGACGTTCTTGGCCCGAAGCTTGTAATATAATCCTAAAGAACAACCTAACCCGGCAATGACAACGATGGATAAAATTGATGCGCCTAAACCGTAGGGGCCAACTTTAAGGCTCTCCTTATCACAGACTTGTTGTGGTGGGCAAATATAATCCATTAATTTAAATTCTCCCAGTGGCACTTCAAACGCAGGATTAAAGCTATGCAGAATCAAGGGGCTTAAGCCGATAACGATCGCCACGAAGCCGATCATCAGGCTGAAATATAATGGATTGACACTGATGCTCATTTTTGTGCTTAAAGGGATGGTAACATTCTTGAACTTCTGCATTCCCGGCAATTCACCGATATCCGTGCCACCATAACCGGAAGGGCGCTGCGATAAAATGGTCCATCCCAGATAGTACACCGCGACAGGCAGAGTGACATTATACAACAACGAAATGTAGATGATCGTCACGAATGGGCTGCTGTCACCACTGAGAAAACTCACCACTAACGGCAGGATCACTAAACCTAATATCGGCAGGATAATTCCCAGCATATGCAGCATGGTCATCGGCGATTTTAAGTTATGGGCATAATGCAGCATATTTTCATACGTTCCGTTAAGGATGACATCTAACGATTTATCGAGAAGAGATAACCGGCGGTCCTCCGCACCTTCATATAACGATGATTCAATGAGGTGGAAAGCTTCCACAAACCCTTTATCCCACTCTTTCCATGTTTCTAAATAAGCTTCTGCGGAATCACGGATGGTGCTATATTGCTGGGTTTCCACATCCCATAAAATCTTACGGAAATCTAATGATAAAGGGGGATCAAGATGGTCAGCCGCAAATTCAATGGCACGTTCTAAATTAGACGTATGTCGCATATAGGTAACAAGATAAAAAATGCTTTGCACCATCTGGCTTGAAGCTTTCATTCTCCATGTGGTGGCCATGAATTGCGGTGTTTTCTGCAGCACAGGAACCATAATCAGGCCGCTGACGACAAAGAAGATCACAAGGAAGAACATGGGCTGGCCTGCCAGCAGCAGCGACAGGGCAAATGAGCTAAGTCCGCCGATGACGGCCGTGCCCAGGGCAGCCAGAATCGCCAATGAAACGACGCCAGATGGCGTGCAGTTTAAGTGGCAGGTATCGATACTCTTTTGCAGGATGACTGCTTTCTTGGGGTCAGCTTTCAGCCGCAGAATTTTTTCAGAGGTATTACAGGCATTTTCGTACCAGGTATATCGCGCCGGGTACAGCTCTTTTTTGAATTCTAAATATTCTGTAGACGTAACTTTAGGATCAGCTTGAGGTGCTTCGCCAAATTCCTCTTTAATCTTGGCTTTGTACTTCTGCAATAATTGCTGGTAGTCGTCGGGGTTAGGCATTTCTCCACCTTACTTCTTTTTTAAATATTCACGGATAACGGGATCAATGAGCTCATAGCCCTGCTGGCTTTTCCGTATCAGCCCATATTTTTCCAACCGGTTTAAATAAACATAGACATTTTTAACTTTTGATTCCTGGGCGATAATGGCAGGGGCAGATTGTCCGTAAGCCATAATCCGGAGAATGTTCCTGGTCATCCTGCCCAGGCGGACCAGTTGCCGTTCGATCATCTGATAAATCGGACTTTCAAAAGATAATAATTTTTCATTCGCGTCTTTAATAATAGAAAGAGGAACCTCTCCCTGTCGTGGAAACAATTCATTGATCTTGAGCCCCAGCCAGTTAAGATACGCCGGGAAGCCGCCGACAGAGGCATAGAGCAGGTCTATTCCCGATGAAGAAAAGTGTTTTCCCGTGCTTTTGAACCGGTCACGGAAAAAGGCATCCACTGTCTCTTTGGAGAAGGGCTCAATATAAATCAGTTCCACGTTTCCAGCTAGAGGATTATCAGGATCGCCAAAAATTTCCCGAATCATGCCGATAGCCGACCCCGTGTAAAGATAGTTTACGTTCTTTTGATACTGTGTCAGGTTGCGAAACGAGGCATGAAAATTTCCCGGAAAAGGAAAGTTCTTGGTCTCTTGGAACTCGTCGAACATGACGACGTATTTTTTACTCAGTCGTTCCGGCAGCATCATCGTCTGAGTACAGAGTGTTCGCAGGTCTTCATCCGAAAGAGCGTGTGCTATACTATTTTTTTCCAGCTCTAGACGTAAACGCAGCAGGTCATAGACGGTAATTTCCAGGGCTTTAATGCCCAACGCTTCAGCGAGG
>JAHFRS010000081.1 GCA_023266155.1 archaeon | reverse complement strand
CACGATTTCATGTATCTACCATCCACCCAGCAGTGTCGGGGGAGCAGGAGCCTTGATGGTTGAAGGTGAAATATTGCCGCGCTATTCTAAAATATTTTCAGGAAGAGAAAGAGAAGTGTCGTTTCTGTAAATATTCTCAGAAAAAAACAATACCGTCCTACCTCGACGCCACTAATTTCTGATGCGTTTTATACAATTCTGCGGCTAATAAATGAGTATAGTGTCTCGCTCCAATATCCCTTCTTGAGAAAATAAATAGTTATAAAGATGAAACGAACTTTATTCTGGTATGACCAGAGCCTATGACCGCGTCAAGCGTGACAGTAAATTCAGCACCCTTGCTAATGTCGTTTTACTCCATGGACGAAGCGGTGAAAAAAGTCAGGCTCATCTGGAAGGGATGATTAAAAAAAGAATCGATAAAGAATTCACCGAGCCCACGCCACATGAACGAGAAATTATTGATGGCATTAAAGAACATAACTTGCATTTTATTTCCCGTAAAATTAAACAGCAGAACGATGGTGAATATTTTGTCCAAGTCGGAGAAAATGTGCGGGGAAAAGATCTCCATGTTTTCCATAAATTCAAGGATGTAAATCTCGATCTCGTAGAATTATTGGTCATGGGGGATACCCTCAAGAGAGCGGGAATCAATTCAGCAACGCTGTATGTGCCTTATTTACCTTATCAGCGCCAGGATAAGAAAGATGAGGGACGTGTTCCGATCTCGGCAAAACTGCTCTTTGAATTGATTCGGGCTGCCTGCGGGCCGAAACTGGCACGCTTGGTGACATTTGATCTTCATGCGCGGCAAGCCCAAGGGAATTTTGAAGGGCCGGTTGATGAATTAAGTGCTGTTCCTGAATTTGCCGCATATTATCGCGACTTGTTTAAACAAGAATTTTCTGCTGAAAATCCAAAAGTACGTGTTTATTCACCTGATGCTGGTGGAGTTCCCCGAGCGAGATATTTAGCCAAGCTGCTGGGAGTAGCGTATGGTGATTTTGACAAGCGGCGTGTTGGCCATGGCGAAGCCGAGACTAAATTTCCCTCATTAGAAGTAGAAAACTTAAAAATAATTATGATTGATGACATCATTGACAGTGCCGGCTCTTTGGTGGGAGAATACGAAAAAGAGAAAATAGGTCCCGTCCAATATTTACAGTCTCGTGGTGCTGAAGTTTACATCTGTGCAACTCATCCCGTCTTTAGCAAAAAAAATGGGATCAGCGCTGAAGAACGCTTGCGAAAAGCTAACGTGCCGGTGATTGTCACGGACTCTATTCCTGAAAAATATGCTGGCTATTACCAGGAACAGAAAGATTGGTTGAGAGTATTATCGCTGGACTATACCCTGGCAAAAGCCTTCTATTGCAATCAAGTCGGAGAATCAATCTCAGCGTTCTTAGATAGTCGGGAGGAAAAACTTAAAGCTAAGAAATTAGATTTTATAATTAATACCGATGCTTCCGGTTTCGTTGATGTTGCAGAAGGCTGATTCTTCACAAAAACCTTATAAAAACTGCCCTTAATGCCTTTACATGGGAATAATGCCCTTGGTATCACCTCATGACTCCCAACGACCAACTGCAACAGAAATATCAGCACTTCCAGCTGTTCCAGCAGCAGATTGAACAGTTAACGCCGCAGGTAGAATTATTACACCAGCAGCAGGCTGAATTAGATCTTTCCCTTGATGCCCTGCAGGAATTGCAGAAGACAGGAGTGCCTCGAGAGCTGCTGGCACCCCTTGCCAATGGTATTTTTCTCCGTGGCGAGCTGAAAGATAATCAAAAACTGATTGTCAATGTTGGCAGCGATGTCGCGGTGGAAAAAACTGTGCCACAGGTGATTGAATTGCTGCAGCAGCAGCGGCAGGATATCGCGGAAAGAGTGCTGGAAGCAGAAGCGTTGCTTCAACAATTTACGGCGCAGGCCACAAAATTATATCAGGAGTTACAGAAACAAGTACAGATATAGACAATTCCGTTGTTTATGTGATATTAACCGCAATTGTCTATTCCGATAATTTTGTTATAGTAAATGTGTTAAATATTCAAACATTAATCCACACATTTACTATTAGTAATGGTGAACAAATATTTAGGGATTATTCACCATTACTTTAAATGATGTCACTTAATCAACGAAATTATCGATACAAGAAGAATAGGCTGGCTTCTATTTCTGGCAAAGAGCCTTCATACCAGCGTCCCAAACATTATTAACGTAAATAGGACCAACAGGAAATACGCAAAAGCCCATTTCTTATCAACGTAGAGGGATCCAACTATTTCAATTATTAAGACAACAGTCCTGATCAGACTTAATACCATTATGGAAACCATTGCTCTTTGGACCATATAAACTTTTCCGCCAGAAAGTTTTAAAAGCGCCCTCTCGTGCTTACAGAACTATGTTCGGAAAACTGAAAGAAAAGCTCAAAGGCGCCCTGTCACTTTTCTCCCGAAAGACCGTGGAGGCGGCGGAAGACAAGAAGGAAGAAGTAATTCTGGAAGAGCAGAAGATCGTGCGTGAAGAGAAGAAAGCAGAGCCTCTTCTGGTTGAGAAGAAGATAGAGCCTGTTTTGAAAGAGAAACTGCCCGAAGACAAAAAAATAGAACCTTTTGCACAACAGCAGGTGAAAGAAAAAAAAACAGGGACGGCCAGCGAAAAAAAGAAGGAAGTTCTTGTTAAAGGAAGAAAAGTTGAAGTGAGAACAGAAGACATTAAAGGAAAAATTCCTTCTCAGAAAGATGTTCCTGCTAAGAAAGAAGAGGAACGAGAGAAAAAAGTGACCGTTTCTGAACCAGAGAAAGTAGAAGTTCCTCTGGACGTGGCGAAAGAAACTCTCCCGGAAGTTGCAGAGAAAATCGAAGAGAAAAGAGGTTTCTTGAGTAAATTCAAAAAAACGTTCTCTCAGAAAGAGGAGCGTACTCGCGCAGGTACTAACGAAGAACAAAAAGAACAGCCTTACGTTCCACCACGTACCCCCTCAGGAGAAGAATCCCAAGAACAGCAGCGTGTCCAGCCTGTGGAACAGCCTGCTTCACCTGGTTTCTTCGGCAAGCTCAAACAAACATTCACCACAAAAACTATTTCCGCAGATAAATTTGATGAATTGTTTTGGGATTTAGAGATAGCATTATTAGAAAATAATGTTTCGGTGGAAGTGACCGAAAAAATCAAAATCGATTTAAAAGCAGAGTTAGTGGATAAACCGCTCCCCCGAGATGTTGAAAAGAAGATTCAGGAAACCCTTAAAAACAGCTTACAGGAAATTTTATCTTTTACAACAACTGACCTCATCAAAACTATTCAGGAGCATTCTAAACCATTTATCATTGCTTTCTTTGGCATTAATGGTTCGGGAAAAACAACGTCGATCGCTAAATTAACGCATTACGTGCAGCAGCAAAATCTCTCTGTGGTTCTGGCTGCTGGGGACACTTTCAGGGCAGCAGCTATTCAGCAGTTGCAGGAGCATGCCGACAAGCTGAACGTTCCCATGATTCGGCACGATTATGGCTCAGATGCGGCAGCAGTAGCTTATGATGCCATCAAATATGCTGAAAAAAATAAGATTGATGTGGTTCTTATCGATACCGCTGGGCGGCTTCATAGCAACAGCAATCTGATGGCTGAATTAGAGAAGATTATCCGTATTACCAAGCCCCATCTGAAAATCTTTGTCGGCGAGAGTATTACCGGAAATGACTGTATTGAACAAGCCAAGAGATTTAATGACCTTGTTGATTTGGATGGCAGTATTCTGACTAAAGCCGATGTGGACGAGAAAGGCGGCGCACCATTATCGATTGCCTATACGATTAAGAAACCAATTTTTTTTATGGGTGTTGGACAGCACTATGAAGATCTGGAACTGTTTGACGCGAAAGTGATTTTGGAAAGATTAGGGTTATAGTTATAGGAATCGGGAGAATTATGCTTCACTTTTTCAAGTCCATTTTAATTTCACCAGTTTCAGTCAACTGATGAATCGTGTTCATGTGTTCTGAAGATGGACCACATGATTCCATCCAATAGCTTATGCCTGCCGAAAGAACACTGGCTAGGGCAATGCTCGCGAGTAAAAAATGTTTTGGCAGCTGAATTTCAGAAGAAGAGAGGGCCTGTTCAAGGGAATCACTCTCTGTACTTTGAGGAGTAATGGCCTTATCTCTCGCATCTTTCGCCTCCATTATTTTTTCAAGAATGGTCTGATTTTTATCATCCATTAATTTGAAAGTCATCGGTCTGTTGCTACTTCCACTTCTAATATAACCCAGAGGCAGAAGCTCTTGAAGATCTAACCCCTGTGTCTCATGAAGCCAGCGCAGGTCATCAATGAACCTTTCTCCACCCTCACCATTTCCAGCCCAGTACTGATAATCCCCATAATTAAATTCAAATCCGACAAAATTGACTTTATCCCTTTCCAGTCCGAGACGACTCAGAGATTGTTCTCTGCCGGTATAAATCAATGTATGAGGTGGTGGAGTGACGTATTCTTGAAAAGAAACGATGTCAAGATATAATCCTCCCCATTCTAATTCATGCCTGGGACTGCCGATTCCCCGAAGCACCTGCGGAGTTTCTAAGAGTAATAAATTGCTGGTCATTTCTTTAAGAACATCTATCAACGGGGGGATGAAGTCACAATATTTATAAATTTATGCCTCTAAAATTCGTCAAGATGACTTCCTTTCATGTTGAGACCCATGGCCGCATTTATCATGTCGCTGATACTGAGCAGATGGCAGGGTTATTAAAACAAGCCAAATTTGAGCCCAAAGAAAGGGTAGAGGAAGCTGATATTATCATCTTTAACGTCTGTGTGGTTGATGCTAAGGCAGAAGATCTGTTCTTAACCCATTTGGAAACAGTCAGAACAACGTTTCCCTATAAAATCATCATTATTACCGGCTGTCTTCCTCAAGCTGATCCCGGGAAATTAAAAGAGTATCCTCTCGTAGGCCGCTGGCAGATTCACCATATCGTTGAAGTGGTGGAAGAAACGTTGCACAATAACAAAATCCAGCTGTTAGATATTGGTGAAATGCCACCGTTAAATCTTCCAAAAATTCGCCAGAATCCTTTTGTGGAAATTCTTCCCCTGAGCCGCGGTTGTTTCCATGCTTCTACTTTTTCTAAACCCAAGCTGGCACGAGAACAGGTATCATCTCTAATGTCCTCGTATCCCCTTTCAGAGATTATTGACGTCGCTCAAACAGCAGTCAATGAAGGTGTCCGGCAGATTTGGCTGGCTTCTTCCGATATCAGCAGTTATGGTTTTGATCAGGGGACAACGCTGGCTTGCCTTGTTGCGGAATTATTGTTGATTCCCGGCCAGTTTAAAATTTGTCTTGATGTTCTTGATCCAGTCCATCTGGCCAAGTTCTATCAGGAATTATTTCCCCTGTTGAATCATGAGAAAATGTTTAAATTTATTCATCTGCCGATGTATTCTGGCAGCAATTATATTCTGAAAGCATTACGCCGGGGATTTACCGCAGAACAATTTCTACACCTCGTACAGGAACTACGAATGACTGTTCCGGAAGTCACATTAATGACGGATATCACCATCGGCTTTCCTTCCGAAACGGAGGAAGACCATTGGCAGACCATCAATTTACTGCGAAAGA
>JAHFRS010000011.1 GCA_023266155.1 archaeon | reverse complement strand
ACCCAGTTAAGATTAAAAAATCTCAACTAATTGAATCTCCCGCAGCTCTGCTGCGATTTGGATTTTTTATTTTCTTCTTACTCTTTTTAACTTTCTTTTTTTTCATCCTCACTTTATCTCCCACCAAGGCCACTTCTCTCTTGACATCCTGTTCAATGACCTGAGCATCCTCTTCCAGCCATTTCACTTCTTTCTTGACGTCCCGTCCAATCACCTGGGCATCATTCTCCAACTCTTTTAAATCTTTAAACAGCAGCAGCTTGACTTTCTCTCGAAAAATGACAATCAGGAGGTAAATGGCCGTAAGCAAGGGCACAACAATGGTTTTGGCGGAAAAGCCCGTGAATAATCCGTCTCCCAAAGCATTGGTGAGCAGATAACGGGGAATGTTTCCCATAAGAGTAATAAATAAAAAAGTATGAAAACGGATATCTGACAGCCCTAAGATGAAATCCAGCGAGTCGCTGGGGAAGATGGGGATGGCATAGGCGATAATAGCACCATTAATGCCCCGGCGTTTAAAAATATGATTGAAATGTTTAATGTGCTTCCGGCTGACCATTTTTTCTAAGAGCGGTTCACCGTATTTGCGAACTAAGAAGAAAGAAATGCTTGCCCCCAGCAGTGTGCCAATCATGCTCAAAATGGTCCCAAAGACCATACCATAAATATATCCTCCCGCAATGGCTACCGGGGTGCTGGGGATCGGCAAGGGGATGCTTAGAAGGAAGATCAAGACGTACATGAAATACCCCCAGGGACCAAGGCTACGAAGGTATTCCCTCACGAATTCAGGGGACGCGAATTGGCGAATGATGGGGAAGTATGATTGCAATAGGATAATAAGAATAATGATGCTGACAACGAGAGCATAGCCTTTGAATTGGTGCTTTAGTTTCATGGCTTCTGGGAAAGAGGCTGGAGTTCTAAAATGTTTCGGAAATAGAAAGGTGACTTTCGAGGCTTATTCCATCATTTTTTTTAATCATAGGCTGCCATTTTCAAACCAAACATATATAAATCCAAAAGCTAACCTTCCCCTAGATAAAAGAGGATTCCCCCAGATAAAAGAGGACGATGCACAAACACTTATTTCAAGTAGTGGTAGGTTTTTTAGTTCTCCTAAGTATATTCTCTACTGCTGATGTTAATACTCATGAAGGTCCCTGTCCCGATGTCGTCGATTGTGAATTTGATTTAGGACCAGAATATTACTGTAATACCGTTACGGCAACATGTTTCCGGACTGAGAGTATTCCTGCCATTTCACAGGGGCCATCACCAACAGTTCCGATCTCTGTGGTTAATCAAAGTCCCATGACTCTGGAAATAATGGTAGTAGGGTTACAAAATGATCTTGCCACTGTCAAGCAGGATCTTCATTCTCTACAGGGTCACCTTAGTCAAGTAGATCGTAATATACAGGAGATACGGCAGAAAACTGATGTCCCTTCTGAGACGAGTACCCTAGTCAGTACTTTAGCTACTGGGCTGGCAGGAATACAGCAAAAGGTGGACATAGCTGGAATGGAAGTTTCAGTTCTTCAAGAAAATGTGGCAGAAGAACGGGATTTCACCCAACTTATTAAATATGGTTTTTTTACTCTGCTGATTCTGGCTATTGCCGCCGGGATTATTTATTACCTTAATCGTGATTCTGGCTCGGTGTCCGAAGCCAACCCAGAGATTGTTCATTATATCACCAAGCATATTACGGAAGGGAAGAAATTTTCTTTCATCAAAGAAAGCCTTCTGCGCGCGGGTTGGGGAGAAGGAGAAATTGTTCGTGCCTATAAAGAAACACTGCGTCACAATTACCAGCAGTATTTACAGCGGAAAGGCGGTTTGGCGAGGACAGGGGCGACGGGGGTACGTTCACCAGCTTCTTTAACATCAAGGCCCATGGAATCCGATAAAAATAAAATGATCAGTATTGCCGTCGTCAGTGTGCTGCTGCTGATTGGGGTATTCTTTCTGCTGAGTGGCGTCGTGGGCAAAGCTGTTTTTTTTCAGCAGACCATCAACAATGAAACACGAGAAGTTGGTCAATTAGTTCAGTGTACCCCTCCTCATATCCTCACCCCTGATGGAAATAGCTGTTGTACCGATTTGAATGCCAACACTATTTGTGATGAGACGGATGAACGGCTGCAGAATATATCAGCAGCGGTCAATGGCCGTTGCACCGACAATTTACAATGCCAATCGGCAGAATATTGCATCAATGCTCAATGTGAATCTTTGTATAATCTCTACAAAGGCAGCCCTTTATGTGGTAAAATGTGTAATTTTTATACCATGGAGATTTCCACCAGCGATCATGAAACCTATAATCTCAAACCGAAACGAGGCAGTTACAGCTGTGCGGGAGCGTTAGAATGGAAAATTATGGAACTGCCAAACCATTGTGAAGGTGAAAAAGCGGTTGTTCCGATCATGGTCACGATGAAAGAGCCAGGGAGGATTATCAGTGAAGAAGTGGTCGTATTGCGGCAGCGGGAAAGTACGGCGTTAGTTCATCCCACCATCCCAGGCTGTTCCCTGACGTTAACGATGGAAAAAATTTATGAGTTGTGTGAGTAAAAAAAAATGTCAGGTTTCGTCATTATACCACTCTCGGAACAGTTGAACAAAAACAGTAATCAGCTGTTCTGAACAATTTCTTTTTCGGATAGTTTGAATAGTTTCTCTGGTCAACTCTATGAATTCCGGCCGGTTGACAAATTCAAAATTAATATCAGGATTCATGCCGAGAAAGTCTCCCTGTTGATCCTTTCCCTGCGCCTCCACTTCACGAATCTTATCTTCGATGGCGTTAAAGATAGCTATAGCCCATTCAGAGGTTATCCTTTTTTTGAGCTCATTGGAGAAGACTCTACTTATCCCCTTCTGCATTTTTTTCAAAAGTCTTTTTTCTCTGACATCAAGGCGGCGAATACGCTGTTCTCCCCGTGCTAAAGCCGAAAATAAAGCTGGGAAAGTCTCTATTCGTTCAATCTTCCTGATAATTTCCCGTTCTAATTGTTCTTGTGACTGGAGATGAGATATTAATTTTTCCACAGCCGCTGAGCTGGTTCGTAAGCTCTTAACAAGGTGCATTTGTGATTTGAGGACTAAATGCAGCTGATGCAATAAGTGGTAGGTATATTCATATTTTGTTTCCGCATAGCCTAAACATTGTTCTAACCGCTGCACTCGTTTAATCTTTTGAGCATGTTCCAGTACTTCTAAATCATCAATTAATTCTGCCTCTTCTTTTTCTTCTTGGGAGATATCTACTAATTCTAACGTTAATAATCTGGTCAATTTTTGAAGATTAATGTCAAAATCTTTGTTAAGGCTTAATTGCTCAATAATGACCTTCTTTTTTGAAACGGTTTTAAGATATGTTTTCCACTGTTTTTGGATTAATTGTTCATCCAGTTCTAGCTCTTGAGCTAAAGATTCCGTCGAACTAAAAAGACGATTTAAAAGCCCCATTTAATGGAGAGAAGTTATGACATTAATAAAATTTTTGTTTCTATAAGAAATTTGCGGTGAAGAATCTTTTCAAGCAAAATCAACCAATTCCCTCCGGATATCAAAGTCAAACCGACTGGCAAATTCTGGGGCGATGGGAGAATTCTCCTCTCGCAGAAATTCATAGATATCCTTGCTGAAACAATGCGCGCAGATGGCCATACTCTTGCCGCAACGAAGACAATTAATGCCACCATCCAGCGGAAAACCTTGAATCTGCTGTGCGAGCGCAGGATTATTTTCTCCCACCACCAGCCGCATGCGGTCAGCTAAACATTCCGTACAGATAGGATTGGTGATGATTTCATCACATTCCGCACATAGATTTAATGGTGCTACTGATGCTCGTAACATAATTTCCTTCCTCCCCCTCTCTTCTTCCTATCTGGAAAGTCGAACTGATATATATGTATTATCAATAAAGTATATAGTGGGTATATGTCTTGTTGGGAAGGTCATTTTATAACTGAGAAGCAGTTCACTTCATTCTAAGCTCTATGATGAAATCCAAAGATAAAATTGAGTTTATCCTCACCTCTTTATATTCCCATGGTTCCATCTCTCGGGCGGGAGCAGCCGACTTAAGCACTGTTGCCGGCTTAGTTGAATTATTGCAGCAGGAGACATTGTCTCGGTCTACGCGCCAGCGTCCAGTCTGCCCTTCACTTGATTCTAAACTTAGCTTTGGTGGTCACCATTCATCGCAGCAGTATCGCCGCAGAATGGTGTATTACCTGAAACCGTGGATAATCGTTCCTGAGATATTAACCTGGCCGACCTATGAGACGCTGGCGAATTACTGTGAAGCGAAGGCGAGGAAAAAGTGAGAGTGGGAAGAATGAGTGGATGATGGTGGGCATATCTTTTCTTGAAGAAATAAAAAAAATAGCCCCGCTCGGACATTCTCACTGACGTTCGAAGCATTCTCACTTCGGGCATCAATATTCGAACCGAGGTCAAGACCTTTCATCCTCAAGAGAGGCCAAAGGGTCCTATGATACTGTGGCATCGTCGTGTCCACTACACCACGGGGCTATTACATTCATTCTCTTTCTCACCGGTTTATAAAATTTGCGTCGAAACATATAAATAGGGCAAGAAGGTTATTTTCATAGAAAAGAGGTTCAGATCATGGTGGCAATACTACGGCGTATCATTACTTTCGGTAAGTGGATGTTTCCGTTGCTTAGTTTTTCTACTTTGGCTCAACTTGAACCGCAGCAGCTCGCGCCAAAAGTGGATTTAGGCACCATTCAACCGCTGTATGAATTGATACGACCACTGATTGTGAAAGCTAGTCTTTTAGTCGGAGGCATTTTTGGCATTTACATTATCCTCTTGGCTTTTCGTGTCTATTATGAGCGGAGAAACCAAATTCTCTTAGAGCACATCCGCTATGACTTTGACCAGCTTAACAAGCACCAGGGGATTCCCTCTTCACAGGAACGAAAAAGTTTTTTCCATAAAGCTATCATTGACAAAATATTTCCGACTCATGCTCAACGAAAGCATCCCCTCGCAAAACCAAAACGACCATGAAAATACAAATTAGTCCGCAGGTTTTCCACACGTTTCATCCGCAATTCCGGCTGGCGGTCATTACAGCAACGGGATTGGATAATAAGTCTAAGCTGAAACAATCCCAGCGGCTTCTTCAGGAGGCCGTCCGGCTGGTGCAATTGACTTTCAATAAAGACACGGTGAAAAGCCATCATTTAATTGCTCCCTGGGAAGCAATACGACAGGAATTCGGGAAGGAAGCCCGGCATTATCAGACTTCGCTGGAAATTCTGTTGCGGCGAGTCGTGATGAGAAAATCAATAACTTCTCAGGATACACTGACAAATATTCTTCGCTACTTGTCACTGAAATATTTAGTGCCGATAGGAGCAGATGATGCTGACAAGATCAACGGGAGCATCACGTTTACTTTATCGAAAGGAACGAAGCGAGTACAGGGAAAGAAATTATCTCCAGGGATGGTTTATTATCATGACAAACAGTCTATCTTAGGGACAAAATTAGATTTCTGGAAAAATCCCAAAACTGCACTCAGATTCAGTTCGACATCTGCCCTTATTCATCTGGAAGCCTTGCCGCCGATCACCAATACGAGAATCAATGAAATTACCGTGGAAGCTGCCAGACTGATTCAGACTTTCTGTGGAGGAACAGTGACCGTAGTGGGATTGGATAAGAAGAGGAAGACAGCAGAAATCTGAGATAACCTATATAAATCCCCTTTCTTTCCTTTAGCTTATGGACTTCCGGCAAGAAATAATCAATCTGTTAGTGAAAGAAACCAAACTTAGCAGTGAAGAAGTCGGAATGCTGCTCGTTGTGCCTCCCAATCCAGCTTTAGGCGATTATGCCTTCCCCTGCTTTAAAATAGGAAAAAATCCCCACGAAGAAGCGGAAAAAATCAAAGCACGATTAAAATTGCCCTTATTCTTAACCAGCATAAAAGTTGTTGGCCCCTATCTCAATTTTTTCCTGGATACGAAAGCCGTGGCCCGAGAAATCCTCACCAGCATCAACAAGCAGAGAAAAAAATATGGTTTAGGAAAGGAAAAGAAAAGAATTGTCATTGAATATTGCGGGCCTAATACCAATAAGCCTCTTCATCTGGGCCATCTGCGAAATATGTCGCTGGGAAATGCGATGCAGCGGCTGCTGCAGTTTCAAGGCCATCAAGTTCATCCCGTCAATATCATCAATGATAGGGGTATTCATATCTGTCAATCAATGCTGGCATATCAGAAATGGGGAGGAAACAAAGCGCTGAATAAAAAAGGCGATCATTTTGTGGGTGACTATTATGTCTTATTTGCCCAGAAGCTGAAAGACAATCCGGACTTGAAAAACGAAGCTCAGGAATTACTGTTCCGTTGGGAGCAGAACGATCCCTCGGTTCGCGCGCTGTGGAAGAAAATGAATGGCTGGGTGCTCAAAGGTTTTGCCGAGACGTATAAGCGGTTTGGCATTGTATTTGAAAAAGAATATTTTGAATCACAGTATTATGAACAAGGCAAAGAAGTTGCGTTTGAAGGCCTGCAGAAAGGAATTTGTGTGAAAGATGATACCAAAGCGATTGTTGCAAAACTGGAATCGTATAATTTGTCCAACAAGGTCATTCTTCGCGGGGATGGAACCAGCGTGTATATCACTCAAGACCTGTATTTAGCCCAGCTGCGGTATCAGGATTTTAAATTTAATCAATTGATTTACATCGTTGCCTCAGAACAGAACCTTCATTTTCAGCAGTTGTTTAAAATCCTGGAATTGCTGGAACGGCCCTATGCTCGGAATCTTCATCATCTGAGTTATGGCCTTGTTAACCTGCCTTCCGGAAGGATGAAATCGCGGGAAGGAACAGTGATTGATGCTGATGTTATCATGGATGAATTATCGGCGCTGGCGGAACAGGAAGTCAAGAAGCGCTATGAAAATCTTTCCGTCAAGGAAATCAAGCGGCGGGCGGAAGCTATTTCGTTAGCTGCCCTGAAATTTTTCATGCTGAAAACGGATGCCGTTCGTGACTTGATATTTGATCCAGAAGAATCCATCAGTTTTGAAGGGGAAACTGGCCCTTATGTTCAGTATGCTCATGCTCGCGCCGGCAGTATTTTACGTAAAGCAGGAGTGATGAAAGGAAAAGTAAATTTCGCTTTGTTACAGCAGGCCCAGGAAAAAAATCTCTTAATCTTCTTAAGCCAGTTCCCTGATAAAGTTGCCCACGCCGCGCAGCATTACAAACCTCATCTCGTCTGCCGTTACCTGTTAGATTTAGCCCAGCAATTCAATGAATTTTATCATGCGCATCCAGTCATCTCTGAAGATCAAGAATTGATGAAAGCTCGCCTATTGCTGGTGGACAGTGTCCGGCAGGTGTTAGAGAACGGGTTAGGGTTGCTGGGAATTGAAGCGCTGCAGGAAATGTAGGGAACGTTTTATTGATGTATACTCACTCGCATAAATATAAAGAAATGCGTTGTTTAGGTGATATTATGAACGCATTTCTCTCTGAAAAGAGGAATAAAAATGAAGAACAAATTAATGTTGTTATGTACTTTAATATTTCTTGTTGTGATTATTGGGTGTGCCAAACCAACAGGACAACCAGATGAAAAAATGACTTTAAATGTAAAACAATGCACTCTGTTTGAAGACGATTTCAACGATGCTCATCAGTGGCTGTTTTCTGATGCCAACGGAAATTCATTAGTTTTTGGTCAAGAATGGAGTATTATCAGCGAAAATGGGAATAATATTTTGAAAGGCATAAATCATAATTGGGCTCATCTGGATGAAGAGCATTGGCAGGATTATCTTTTCAAGGTGAAGATTAAAATTTCTAAGATTGGGATTCATCTAAACTTCAGGCAACATGGAGAAGACCGCTATTTTTTGGGCATCACTGAGGATGGATTATATCTTCATAAGAATTTTAATCAGGGACGGGACAGTGCAACTTTGCTCAGCTTGCCGGAAGGCATCGCCTTAGATACATGGCACGAGGTAGCCATTGGTTTAAATAAAAATAATATCAACGTTTTTATTGATGGAAATCTAAAAGTGGATTACACAGATACAGAGCCACCACTACAAGGAGCTATTGCTTTTGAGACGTTAGATGATGCTGTGGTGTATATTGATGATGTTAAAGTCAGCAGTTGTTTGGAGGAACTACCAACACCACAAACGGAGCAACCCTCTCTTGAAAATACACCCTCAGATCAAAAAAAAGAACAAATATCAACAATAGAGGAAGACCTGAGCTTTCCTGTAGATCCAGAATTTAATCTTCCACCAGATCAAGATACGCCTGGCTGGACACAAACTGCAGGTCCTTTAGGGGGGACGGTTATTCGCATGATACCTCATCAAGCAACAGTATGGGCCTCTCTGTATTCTGGCGGAATCTACGAACTACAGAAAGATGATTCTTGGAAACAAATTGCTGTGGGACACGGAATTCCTGAAGTCCGTGCCTTTGATATTGTGGTTGATCCAAACGACCCAAACATTGCATACGTTCCGGAAAGAATTGCCTGCGGAGCAAAAACAATCAATAACGGAGCCAGCTGGAATCCTTTATGTGATAAAATGTTAAAATTTATTGATTCACCTAATTTTAGTCCTCTTACCCTCGCGCTTGATCCTGCCAACTCCAGGATACTTTACGTTCCAGGAAATACTCATGATGACACAAGTATACTGCTCGTTTCAAAAGATGGCGGGGAAACCTGGGAAAAACACTACACTTTTGATACGCACCATGATTTTAATCATCTCCTTTTTTATCACTCTAAGATGTATCTTTCGACGCGCGAAGACGGCGTTTTCGTTTCCTCTGACCAAGGCAAGAGTTGGAAGCTCATGAATGATGGTCTTAAAGAGTTGACTACTGCCCGCTTGGTGATATTTAAAGATAATCTGTATTTGCAGGGGGCATTATTACAACATAATGTTCGCGAGGGTGGTAATCTGTATCGCCTTGCTGGCGATGGGTCATCATGGGAACAAGTACCCGGGCTTAACCAAGTGACTGGTCTTGCATCGGATGGTAACACCATCTTCATCGGAACAATGGATACAAAATTCTGGACTTCAACTGATGGCCTATCGTTTCAGGACCAAGCTTCACAAGGGTTACCACCGGATTGGGTGGGAGAAATCGTGAGTTTAAATTCAAAGATTTATGTCGGTGCAGGTGGTAACGGTGTATATGTCTCATCCGATAATGGCAAGAACTTTGAGGAATTAAATAATGGCCTGATTTCCGTTGCGACGCGGGAAGTACACGTTAACCCCGCAGATGATAATGAGATATATGTAGGAACTTGGGATAGGCTCGGTTTTTATTGGTCGAAGAATGGCGGCAAAGGATACAAACGTGTGGCCGCGGATTGGTTCGTTCTCACGCTGCAGCCCGACTTCCATGATTTTTCTAAGCTGTACCTTGGTGGCGATCGCTTTTTTAGTGGTACTGTCTCCGGCCAATTTACCGAAAAAAACAAACCTGGAAGTCCTATGACCTTTATCAAGTCAATTGGAATAGATCCTAATAACTTTAACCATGTTCTTGTGGGTGTGGCAAGCCAGGTTGCAGAAACTCCACCGGGTGAGGGACTATGGGAATCAAAGGATGGAGGAGATAGCTGGACCAGAGCGCAAGGAATTGGCAATTTTGCAGTCTATTCTATTTTATTTAACTCAAATGATCCAAACATAGTGTATGCATCAGCGTTGGGAGGAGGAGTCTTTAAGAGCGCTGATGGTGGAAGCCACTTTATCTCTCTTGGTCACGGTGATGAGCTTAAATATACCTACAGACTCGCAATGTCCCCTACAGATCCGAATGTGCTGGTAGCATCTTCTAATACCTTTTTTGGGCAACTTTCTACGGAGGAACAAATCTCCGGCAAGTACGGTGGAATTTTCCAGAGCCGGGATGCAGGAGCAACGTGGAAAGAACTTACCGCTGGCATTCGGCAGTATGAGGGTGGAGAAAGGGAGGAGGATTTTCTTGGCTGGCTGTATAATTTCGGCCACTTGCCAAATTATGAAATGGTTCTTATTGATCCCAAAAATCCAGATCATCTTGTGGTTGGTCATCATGGAGAAAATGTGGTTGAAACAAATGACGGTGGCGCCACTTGGAAAAAAGTAGGAGCCAGTGAAATGGTTCCTGGCGGTGTCCACAATTATGCCTACTGCTTAGGCACCTCGCCAAGTTTTAATAAGTTCTATGCCTGTACATGTGGACGTGGTTTGTTTCGGGGGGTTATGAATAATAATGAATATCTCTCATTAAGCTTAACCGGAGATGCTGTTGACTCTCAAGAGTCAGAGGTGCCTCAAGCTCACAATGCTCAGCAAGCCAAAGAGATAATTTTATCGGGAGAATACAATCATCAGCACTAAAGTATCCATTGTGACGAAAGGTCTTCCTCTCTAACTATGAATCGTAAAAATTTCTTTTTTATTCACCTTTTCTTTTCCATCAACACCTTCCTTTCCACCCTGGCTACTACTTTTCGGATCTGTTCCACCGCATCCACATTGGCGGAAATGGAATCAATCCCCTGATGCAGCCAAATTGACGAAAAGATTTATATATAAGTATATCACTTTTAAGTATAACTCCATATAAATCAGGCATACAATGGCTCAAACCTTAGAACTCCCGGAACGAGAACAAGTCATCCATTCCCCTACCTTAAACACCGTTCTAATGGTGGAAGAGACGTTAAAGAACAGCGGTGAATTATTGACGGTCGCAGAATTAAAGAGAAGGCTACCTAAACAGGTCATGCACCAAACCTTGCTGCAAATATTGGATTATCTGCAATGGAGCGGGAAAATTATCATTGGGACAAAAGGCATTTTGTGGGTTTTTACCGAAAGAAAAGAATTAAATGGATTAATCAAAAGGGGAACGGAAATATGAATAAGCCCGTCCGAGTGATTCTTCTCGATGAAGCCAATGCTGAGTACCAACGGTTAAATGAGCTTGTCGGGCAGCAAATTCAGGAAGGGCAGGAAAACTCTGAAGAAATGCAATTGTTGAGATCGATAAAACAAAAAGTTGAATTTGTCAAAGCCAATCCGTTCTATGGCGACAATATGGCTAAAGTCCTTATTCCGCAGGAATATATTGCCAAGTACCAAGCCAAGAACCTCTGGCGGGCAGAGCTGACTAATTACTGGCGGATGCTCTACACCATTAAAGGGGACCAAGTGGAAGTCATTTGTTTTGTTCTGAATATTTTAGACCATAAAAAATATGATAAGAAGTTTGGGTATCGGAAGAGATGAGCAGTAAGAAGTTTATGTGGATACCTATCCAGAAATGATTACTGTTTCATAGATTGTAAGCAATCAATCGCAACATCTATCAGTAAGTTCTGTGTTTTCCTGACATCAAAACGATGAAATTTTGGCAACCATTTTTTCCCCAGAAGGTCACTCACAACAAAAGCAGCAGCTATTTTGACTTTTCGATATGTGGCGACGGCAAATAACGCTGAAGTTTCCATTTCCACCGTGGCGATTCCCTGCTGACGATATCGCTGGATTTCCGCATTCGTTTCCCGATAAGGAGCATCTATTGTCCACGTTATTCCTTCCCGGAATTCTATATTAAATTTTCTCAGTGAGGATTTCAGTCTTCTTGTTAAATCTTGGTGGGGATATGAAAATTTTTCAAAAGGGAGATAATGATGGCTTGTTCCTTCATCCCGCAGGGCTTTGGTGCATAAAAACACCCCTTCCCGATTCAGCCCACCGGCAGTTCCAATATTCAGAAAAAATTTGCCGCCAAGGGCCACAAGCTCTTCCATCACCGCAGCAGCGTTAGGGCTACCGATGCCCGTCATTTTTACAAAACCAAGGTCTTTATACACATAAATAGTAAGAAGGGAATAAAGATGGATTTTTTTAGGCTTATATTTTCTCTGAAAGTGACGAAGGGCAGAGTCATGATAAGTTAAGATATATTTTTGGGGATATGGTCCATGCTTCCAAAGCTCTTTATATTGAATGAAATCATAAGGATTAAACAAAGATTTTTCTCTATGCTTTCTGTTATAATGGGGGAATACCATGGTGTTAGCGTTTCCTCTCCATCAACACCTTTCTTTCCACCCTGGCTACTACTTTTCGGATCTGTTCCACCGCATCCACATTGGCGGAAATGGAATCAATCCCCTGATGCACTAAAAATTCTGCCATTTCTGGACGAGAACCGGCCTGCCCACAGATGGAAGTCGTAACTCCATATTTTCGGCAGACCTTGATCACTTTCGCAATCTCGCCCAACACTGCAGGATGCATTTCATCAAAGAGTTTCGCAATTCGCTCATTATTTCTATCTATTCCCAAGGTCAGCTGTGTCAGATCATTGGTGCCAAAAGAAACAAAACTAATGCCCTCTTTACATAAATCTTCTATGATCCAGCAGGACGCCGGCGTTTCCACCATGATGCCAAAGGGAACAGCTTTCACCGGCTCTAAGCCTACTGCCCTCATCATTTCTTTGGCTTGCCGCACTTCCTCAACACGAATCACAAACGGAATCATCACTCCCACGCTCTTCCAGCCTTCATAATGCAGCTCGCGGATAGCCTGAAATTCTGCTTTCAAAATTCGCGGCTCATCCAATAATCGTCTAATGGCGTGCCAGCCAATCATCGGATCAGTTTCTTGAGGTTCTTTCTCTCCGCCTTTCAAGTTTCGATATTCATCGGAGCGCATGTCAGAGCAGCGCACCCACACGGGCTTGCCCTTGAAGGCTTGAGCAATTTTACGGATACCCTCTTTCAGCAAATTAACATAATCTTGATCTTTCTCCTGACGGATATATTCTGCTGGATGAATACCACCCATGGCGATAATAATTTCTGAACGGACTAAGCCCACGCCGTCTGCACCCGTTGCAGCCGCTCGTTCGGCTTTGTCAGGAAGGTCCACAATAACTTTAATTTCTGTTGCTGTTAGAAGCTCACTTCCCCCCATTGTTACTATCGCTGTTTTTTCTTCTTTTTTGATTTCAATTGCTCCTTCATAGACCAAGCCGCGGGAGGCATGTACTGTGACGATCTCTCCATCTTTCAGCACGTCGGTGGCGTGTTCAGTTCCAACGATACATGGTGTACCCATTTCTCTGGCAACAATTGCCGCATGGCAAGTGAGGCCTCCGTCATTCGTGACAATTGCGCCTGCTTTTTCCATCGCCGGAACCATATCAGGAGTAGTCATGGGGGTAACCAATATGTCTCCCTTTTGGACTTTACCCAAATGAGATAGATCCAGAACAATTTTTACCGGACCGCTATACACCCCTGCTGACGCTGTTTCCCCTTTCAGCAGAATTTTCCCGGCTTCTTCCTCAATCACAGCACGTTCTTCAGTGTGCGCTTTAAACGTTGTCACAGCTCTGGTTTGCACGATAAAAATTTCATTTCTTTCAATGGCCCACTCGATATCCTGCGGCCGGCCGTAATGCTCTTCCAGTTTTTTGCCGAGACGCGCCAGTTCTTTCACTTCCCTCTCGCTGATTTTTTGCCGTTCCTGTAATTCTCTAGCGATAGGTTTCTTTTCATTCAATCCTACGCTGTTGCGGAACAAGCCTACTTCCTGCTTACGAATCTCTATCTTCTTGATCTCCTTGCCATTCTTATCAACGATATACATATCAGGATTGACTTCCCCACCGACAATCATTTCGCCTAAACCATAAATAGCTTCAATAACGATCTCATCACCGTGGTTGGTGGCAGGATTGATGGTGAACATGATGCCTGATCTATCAGCATTGACCATCTTTTGCACGAGAGCAGAAATGAGAACTTTAGCATGATCAAATTTCTGTTTTTCGCGGTAATAGATGGCGCGAGCCGTAAATAATGAAGCCCAACAGTCACGAACAGCATTTACAACATTATCTTTGCCTTTAACGTTCAGAAACGTCGCTTGCTGCCCTGCAAATGATGCTGAATTATGAGTGATAATTCCTCCCACTCCGGCAGCAAAATTCTCTACTTCTGGAACAGTAAAATCATAGACTAAGCCAGTATAAGAAATTTCCTCAACAGTTCTTATTTGATCCCAGCGAACACTGCCATTAAAAAATCTATCAAAATCGGTAACACCAAGATTTTTCATTTCCTTCGAGAATTCTTTCTGGCTTAATGTTCCCTGGAGTATCCCTTTGTTCCAAGGTCTGGCACCTTTCTTGAACTGGCCAAACTGGTCGTAATATTTATGTAATTTTTCGGTCTTTCTGACGACGCTTTTTTCATAGTAGGTTTTGTGGCAAGACGAACAGTAAAAACGTTCTTGGCTCTTATATTTACTGGACTTATTAATATGTAAATCGCAACCAGGGCAATAGAATCTCTCCACGTCTTGCTGCGGTAGATTACTTTCGTAGGTTTCTTTAATTTTTGCCGATAATGCCGGCGAAATCTTTAAAGTATGGTTGAATTCAGGAAAGTAACTCTTTTGTTCATGTCTTTCCATGTGTTTATTCAGCAGCAAGGATTTTCTGTTACTCTGAAAACCTATTGCTGCTTTAAATCTGACGGCCTCGCGGCTGGGAATCAGAATTCGTTGGTGATCTCTCCACCGTTCATGATGGCTCTTTCTTTTACTGAGATTAAATTCCAGCCCCAGAATTTCCAATAATTTAATCATTCCCCCAATGAGTAAGGGAGAGGTAGATGAATACCCTATTCCACGTGGTTCAATCCCACCATCTCCATCATAGGCTCCCCGTAAAAATTCGCCAATGAGTTTTTTATTCCATCCAAAAACAAAATCAGGAATTTTCTTTACCGAAGAGAGCCGGCCTTTGCCCCTAATAGTGGATGGTTCTCCCGCGACGGTATGAAGAAAAGTAACGAACGCTTTACAGTAAACCCTAACAGTGTGCTTATTAATTTTTTGGCTTTGGTACAAACCTAAACTCTTTAAGAAAGAAATGATCCTGCTCATGACTTCAGGATCGGAATTGGTGATCATAACATGGTTGCCTTTGTATGTTGAACCTTCGGCAACGTAGACTCCTAAGAAGTACGCCAACTCTGTAGAAACCGGAATGTTCCTGGAGAGGGGATGCTGGATAATCCAATTAGTTGACTTGTTTTTGATGTAAACTTTTCCCTCTTTTTCAATCACGTCACTTCCTTTTACATATTCCCGTAGATCAATATGGTTCTCTTGGCAGTTAATTTCTGGTAGCCTGCTGATAGCCGGAACCTTTTCGTTTCCCTTTAACTCAATAATTTTCTTTACCTTTGGTAGTAAAGTGTCCTCATCGAGAATGATCAGTGAATGGTTCGGCGAAATGGTTACTTCCCTTCCCGTTACCGTTGTTATTTTATAAAGTTTGTCACCCTGAACTGGATGTTTATACAATGCGGAAACTCTTTTCCACTTAATTTCATTTTGTTCCATCGCCGGTATTTCTATGCGTTGTTTCTCTGGATCGAGCCATGCCAGTTCTTTCATTTTTTTATATAGTGGCTTACCATCAACCACTACTAGAATATGTTCTTCTTCAGAAATACTTGGCAAATCCTCTGCCGTTGCCGAACTACGTACAGCAACAAACACTTCCTGCGAATCTACTAAGGCCTGTGCTCCTTTGGTCATCCCCAGCAATTCATAATTGTCCATAATCCCTTCCACCATATCTTCCGGAATGGGGGTAGAAGAAATTAATTTCTGGATCTGCTCTGCAACGTGCTGTAAGTTATCAGTATCTTCAATATTCAATCCCACTAAGAATTGCTGAATTCTGTCTTTAATCCCAGTTCGTTCGATGAATTCCTTATAGGTCTGGGCGGTGACGGCAAAACCGTTAGGGACGGGCAGGTTAAGTGAAACCATCTCTCCCAGATTAGCGCCTTTCCCCCCAGCAGTAGCAATAGAATCTTTGGTTAAATCTTTGAACCAGACGATGTAAGACATAGGGGCACCTCTTTAAGATAGGTAAAGTGTACCCGCGATTGTTTTAAACTTTTCCTTTTTATTGGTTACTACTGTAAAGAAGAATAATTTATAAACCCCTGCTTTCCCCGAAATGACATGAACACTCCTGAAACTATCATCCTACTGGAGAACTATGTTAATCCTATTTTTCTTCGTCTCGCTACATTGTACACACAATACTCCGGGCAAGAGATGATTTGCACAAAATTATTTGTCAAAGATAGAATTGGCTTTCTCTATGATTACGTAAAAAAGAATACATCAGACAGTTTGATTGCTGCCAAAGTCGATGAGATTTTTGCAGTAACAGAGCAGCAACGATCATCAAGCTGGGAGAATCAACTTCAAATTATTAACAGAAGTGCCTTGGAGGTTCTTCTAGGGGTGGAAACGATACAGAAGTTAAA
>JAHFRS010000080.1 GCA_023266155.1 archaeon | reverse complement strand
AAGGTCTAGAACGTCCAGAGCTGCAGAATATTGCTTCATTACTGCAAGGGCAAGGCACGCCAGAAGAACTTGGTAAGGTGAAGGCCTACTGTAATCAGCATAACCCTTGGCTCTGGCGAGTCCTTTCGCCGTACCTCATGAAAGAACAGGCACACGAACAGAGACAACGAGCTTTAGAACTTTATCGGAGCTGACCATGTTTAAAACAGATTTTTCCCGACTGGGAGAATTATGGCATCATGACATCGGAAGAAAACAGCAGGATATTTCGTTCCGGGGATTTCTCCACGATGCTGTTTTTACCTATGCGCACCGCTACCTCCAGCCCGGCAACGCTACAGAGGGCATCCATGTGTTTCAATATCCTACTGATTCCCCTTCATCTACTTTGTCTCTCGCTCTCGCCTCGACTTTGAACAGGCCGGATATTACCGGCATTTTCATGCAGAGTGAAACAGATGCACTGCACAAAATCTGGCCTCACGTACGAGGCGAGTTACATGCCGAGTTTACAGGAATACCACTGACAGAATTGACATCCTATCTTAACGTATCGGAACGACATTATCATCAACAAGCACCGGAACAGGATGAACTCCCGGAATCATCCCTCCATGTCCAGAAATTTCATCATCTTAGTGGCTCACTGGGATTGACATTCTTAAAAAACAAAGAAGGGATCACGGAACTTAAAACAGCGACACTCCAACAAAAAGTGAGAAAGCGATTATTATGGACACAGTATAAACCTCTTTATGTGGAAGATATTTCTTTAACGGAGGCGGAGCAGCAGCTCCTGCAACGGGCAGCAGCGATACAAATAGAGAATGCCGGATATGCCCATGATAACGTTGATCACCAGATGATTCTTGAATCTTGTAAGATTATACAGCTGCAGCCAGCGCACTATCAGTGGCAGTATAAAGCCACAGGAGTGAACAACCAAAGCCTTCCTGCTCATCTTTTTCCCGCGTGGGAACAATTATTTTCTCTCATTCAGCCTCACTTGAACCATGATTCTTTTCGTCGAATGAACATCACGAGCATCAGTGATCAGTTTCCAGAGGGTGGAGCATGACCTCGTCTGCAAGCCCTGCTGCCATCTTACAGCAGGATCTTGGACAGATATGCCATCAGATCATTGAGCAGAAACGCTGGACGCAATTCAGAGATCTTCAAATCGTTGTCGAACCTACTCTCAGTTCATTTGGTGCGCATATCACGCTGTCGGAATGGAAAATTCATGTTATCGTGGGAGAAGATTTCTATAACGCAGTGGATACGGCCATCACCCAGGAAAAACTGCCTTTTTCACGGACAGCCGCGATTGAAAAGATGATGTATGCTATTTTAAACCATGAGCACGGCCATTTTGCGCATGCTCCCAAAACGAAAGAAGATTTGCAGAACATCATTACGGGCATTTATCGGGCGATTGAAGGAAGAGAGTATCGGATGGACTCGATTCAGGGGCTCTGTTTTTACATCCATAATATGTATACTGACACCATTCTCAACACGATCAATGCTCACACCGATGAAGATCCACAGCGTTTTCGTGACGGGCTGGCCTTGCTCTATATTGTCATGAACAATTATACGAAACGGATGCTGGGGCAAAAAGCAGATAAAGCGCATGCCCTGTTTCTGTCCTCCAATCAAATCTTGTGCCAGACCAATCCAGACTTTTATGGTAAAATACAACAATTCTTTCCGCGATTTTTTGCCAGCTTTTCCCGGTATCGAAGCAAAATCATGGATATTTTTACCGGAGACCGAGAGATTACGAAGAACGCTATCCATGGCGAGTTAGCCGAACAGGATATTGGCACCATGCTTCGAAAAATGCAGGATACGTCCCAATGGGGTTCGATGGCAGAAGAGTATGCATTGATTATTTATCCCTTTCTTCGGCAGCAGTTGCAATGGATGGAAAGTTCCTATACACGGAAACAACCTTCGTCAGGTTCTGGTTCTAGTTCAGGAAAACAACAAGGGAAAAAACCAAACCGTCCAGCTCAGCAAGGCAAGGGTGACAAAGACAACGGTAACAAAGACAATGGTAACAAAGGCAACGACGGTGACGATGACGACGGTAAGAAAATACCACAGTATAATCCTGGTCGAGAGATTATTAAACGCCTCATCAGCGAATCAGTACATGTTCCCTATACCTCACCATTTCTCAAGCAATTTAAACGTCTTGATCGCTTGTATACACAACGGGCTGGCCGCCTCGCGCTTTTTGCCGAGGAGCAGGAATTACTTTCTCCTCATCTAGAAATCCCTTTGGGACAGGAAGAAATGCCGCTGAGCGAATTTAGCACGACGGGAATCGATTGGGCCGCAACACGAATCTATAACAATAAAGAGGGAACAAAAGATGGGAACAATATTCAACTGTACCGCCGCACGACTCCTCTTGTTTTACCTATTGAAGTCGAAGAAAAGCAAGGCGGCTTGCCGGATTTAGCTTGGATCTTTGACAGTAGTACCTCGATGAATTTTAATCCCTTTGACAGAGATGGGCAAGGCGAGTACCATTTTGCGGCGCTCACGTTTTATTCCATGATCAAGTATCTGGAAGAGAAAGGTTTAGCGCCGTTGCTCAACTATTATCTAGCCAATTTTTCAAATAAGACCCACAGTTCTAGCTGGTGTTCCTATGCCGAGCTGAACACTGTCAAAAGAACCCTCTTTGATTATCAAGGCCAAGGCACAGTGCTTGATCCTACAGTATTGAGAAACCTGCGTGAAACGCGGCGGGATAATGCCATTTGCTTTATGCTGAGCGACACTGATTTTAATTTTGAAAATAATGTCGATGATCTGCTGAAAGAAATTGACGAGATTCAAACGAGGGGAGGAATCGCGTTTTACTTATTTCTGCTGGGCGGCCAGCCCACCTCTTTTTCCAAAGGTGTTGAACAGCGCGGCTTGCCCGTCCATCCCATCAAAAAGGCAGAAGATTTTCTTCATGCCGGAATTCATTTCACCAAAGACTTTTATGGCGAGGTGATACGGTCATGAGCAGAATCTATGATTACCCGTTAGTTTCATGGATTGGTGCTGGCTTGCACCGTGATACGTTGGAGCGCGTTGTCGAGACCGTGAAACGGGACCAGCCTCTGGAAGACATTTTGCCCCAGCGAGCCGGTAATGCCGCGTATATCAATAAAATTCTCCGTGAAGAAGTGCTCAAGCAATTTTCCAATCGTGATCGGCCGATGGTGGAAGTCATCCTTAATGCCGTAGATGCCAAGCCATCCGGATTACAGGATGATTATTATATCCGCATCAATGTGGGGTGGAGAAAATTTACCACCATCGACAACGGGACGGGCATGACGTTAGACCAAATTCTGCGCTTACTGATCATTCCTTTCAATACAGAAAAAACTGGCATTGACGAAATTGGCCGTTTTGGCGTGGGGTTCTTATCCTGTCTTAATTACTGTCTGGAAAACCCCAAAAATAGTGTCGGCTTGACCACGAGAACAGGGAAGGAAAGCTATAACCTTATTTTTTATGCCGATGGTGATAATGTTCATGACTTACGCTTAGCGTTAGGTCCAAGTTGGCGGCATTATCCTGCCGGCACCGGAGTCCAGATTCGCCGGAGAATAATTGGTAAAAGAAACTTACTATACTATATCTGGAACCAGGTGAAAGGTATTCCTGCCTATCGGGCCAGGATTCGTATCAATGGCGAGGCGGTGAATGATGATTGTGATGAACCTTGGTATGCGCAACCCGTGGAACTGGAACTCCGTGGGAAAAAAGTGACACAGGAAGTAGGCTTGCGTTTAGAACAGTCTATTGCTAAGGGGGAACTAGGCATTATTCATTTGACCTCTCAAGGTGTCTGCGTTCGCAGGCTCACCAACATCACCGGTTATGACACCACCGTTTCATTTCCTGCGGGGGTGCAATTGGTCGAAGGCCGTGATGAATTCAAGAAAGATATAAATTATCAGCATTGTGTCAATGCGACGTTTAAAGCCATGGAACAGTATGTACGTGACTGGCAGAAAGAGTGGCAGGAACTAAAGAGTCAAGATAAAAAAGGTAGCAAAAAATTGGCAGAAGATAAAGAGACAGAAGATCAAGAACTTCAATGGTTGTTAGCAGTTATTCCCTCGCTGATGGCCGCGTTTGAGATTAAAAGCATCAAGAATATTCCTAATATTGACACCCTGCGTGAAGTACTGCTGCCGAAAAAAAAATATGTGCTCACCATTCCGGAATTAGAATGTTTTACCCATTTTTTTGGTAAAGCGGGATTAGAAGAGGTGGGATTTCACGCAGAATATGGTGCCCATAGTTATTGGGGTGAATTATATGGTTCTGGTGATCAGCTCATGAGAAATGCCTTCACGATAAGAGAGACGTTAAATCAAGTAGAATTTCATGAAAAAGGAAAACTTGACGCCGCTTTTTATCCTAATCTCCATCTCGTCGCCCGGGAACTAAGTCCGGTGAAAGATCTTATTTTTAATCAGATTTATCTGGGAGAGCCTTCATCACAGCTGCCGATTCCGGTTGGACCATCTCCGTATCTTTGCTATCAGAGTAGCCTTTACATCAATACACGCCATCCGTTGGTCTCAGGAGCATTAGATCCGACAAAAGTCTATGCGCTTACGACAGAATATTGTGCGCTCCCGCGTGTACAGGCAAATAGGCGACAATGGAATACAAGGAAAGAAAGTCTGGAGGATGAAGTCCAGCGATTGATCTGTGAAAAGCTTTTCCCCGAACAATATCGATAATTTCGTTGATGAAGTGACATTCATGTAACGAAATTATCGGAATAGACAATTGCGGTCAATATCACGTAAACAACGGAATTGTCTATATCAGCAGAAGAAACCGGAACACCAGAAACCAATCATCTGAACCATGGCTAAAAAATCACTCTTACGACAGCAACTGAAAGAACTCGCACAAGAAGGCACTTCAAAACCATATACTCTTTCACTCGCTGACCTTGTGATGATGCAGATGGCCGGCGACTTTACCGCATTTTTGGACGTGTTGCCAAAGAATGGGGGGATATCGGAAGGTAAAGTATCGGAAGACGACGAGCAAGCTGACGATCATACCACAGAGAGTAAAGATAGTTTTGCGCCGGCCGCAGCGTTGATTGCGAAAACTAAAGAAGGCGTGACGACGACTAAATTATTTCCCAGCATTGTGGAAAAGACTATTGAAGCGCAGTTTGGTGAAAAACATGCCGCTCTTCGTGAATTGTCACAGAATGCCCTTGATGCCTATGATCCGCACGACATCAAACACACAGTTCAGATTGATCTGGAAAAAAGTGATAAATATTACATCCTGCACGTGCGTGACTATGGCTGTGGGATGGATCTGCCCTCATTGGTACAGGATTTATTGATCCCTTATAATTCTGGCAAGGAATTTGATCAGACCAAAATTGGCGAGCATGGCATTGGCTGGTATTCCGTAGTTGATTTAGCAGAAGTAGTCAAAGTAATTTCCCGCCCACGTGATGCCTCTACCGCAGTACAGGCGTTAATTTACCATGACAAAAAAAATAAAGATTGGAAAGCGGCCATTCTTCCTCAAGCCAAAAATGGTTTTGCCCGAGCGCCGGAAGTATCAGGAACGGAAGTGCGTGCTTTTATCCCTCACAAGACCACATCACCGGAAAACATTCGTGATGCGTTATA
>JAHFRS010000079.1 GCA_023266155.1 archaeon | reverse complement strand
AGCAAGCCGCAGATAAAGCTGAAAGTCATGGAAGCAGTCCAAGACGATGTCAATAAAGGCATTGTCAAAGTAGACAGCACCTTCATGAAACAGATTGGCTGCAATCCCGGTGATGTGGTCGAAATCAAAGGGGAACGAATTACCGGAGCGATTGTTGACCGCTCCTATCCCGGCGATATTGGGTTAAATATCATTCGCATGGACGGTAATACCAGACGAAATTCACGCACATCTATCGGCGAATTTGTGACGGTTCAAAAAGCGGACGTTAAATCAGCCAAGAGGATTTCTATCGCCCCTGCCAGCCGTGGCATCATGGTCAAAGCGTCTCCTCATTTGTTTAAACAGGGCCTGTTGGGGAAAACGGTGGCAAAAGGTGACTTAGTTTCACTGGGGCGGACACGGCGAAGAGTCAATGTTCACGGCCATATGGAAGATATTTTTTCCGCATTAGAAGATCAGTTTGCTGGATTTGGCTTTGGCGACATTGTGTTTATGGTGGTGGAGACGTTGCCCAAAAAAGAACTGGTGGTCATCACCCACGAGACAGAAGTGGAGTTTAATCCTCAAGCCGTTGAAATGAAGGAAGAAGATGCGCTGAGCGTCGGTATTAACTATGAAGATATTGGTGGCTTAAGTGAAGAAATCAAGCATGTTCGTGAAATGGTCGAATTGCCCCTGAAACATCCGGAAATTTTTGAAAAGTTAGGGATTGAAGCGCCTAAAGGAGTGTTATTGCATGGCCCACCGGGAACGGGAAAAACCTTGTTAGCGAAGGCGGTGGCGTCAGAAACCAATTCTCATTTTGTGCTGATCAATGGGCCGGAAATCATTTCAAAATTTTATGGAGAATCAGAAAGCAATCTCCGCAAAAAATTTGACGAAGCAGAAAAGAACGCCCCTGCCATTATTTTCTTTGATGAAATTGATGCCATTGCCACCAAACGGGAAGAGACTCGTGGAGACGTGGAGAAACGGGTCGTGGCCCAATTGTTAAGTTTAATGGATGGGATGAAAAGCCGGGGGAAAGTCATTGTCATTGCCGCAACGAATATGCCTAATGTCGTTGATCCGGCTCTCCGTCGTCCCGGCCGGTTTGACCGTGAAATTGAAATTGGCGTTCCCGACAAAGAAGGCCGGCTGGAGATTCTTAAGATCCACACGCGGAACATGCCACTGGCGAAAGGCATTAATCTCACAGAAATTGCCCGTGTGACTCATGGCTTTGTGGGAGCAGACCTTAATGCTTTAGCGAAAGAAGCGGCGATGATCGTGCTTCGTCGGATTCTGCCGGATTTAAAATTAGATGGAAAAGATGAACAGGAACCCATTCCTAAAGAAGTGTTAGAGAAACTGATGCTGACGCAGAAAGATTTCACGGAAGCGTTAAAATTTGTCCGTCCCAGTGCCATGCGGGAAATATTAGTGGAAACGCCGGATGTCAATTGGGACGATATCGGCGGGCTGGACGATGTTAAGAATAAACTTAAAGAAGCGGTGGAATGGCCGCTTAAAAAACCAGAAATATTTAAACGCCTGGGTATCCGTCCTCCACGAGGAATTTTATTATATGGTCCACCAGGAACAGGGAAAACGTTATTAGCCAAAGCGGTGGCTAAAGAAAGCGAAGCCAATTTCATTTTGGTCAATGGGCCCAGCTTACTGAGTAAATGGGTGGGCGATAGTGAAAAAGCGGTGCGAGAGATTTTTCGCAAGGCCCGGCAGACTGCCCCCACCATTCTCTTTTTTGATGAAATTGATGCTTTAGTTCCCCGCAGGGGAGGCAGTGATGAAAGTAGAGTGTATGAACGGGTCGTCAATCAAGTGCTGACCGAGATGGATGGGCTGGAAGCTTTAAATGATGTTGTTGTTATTGGTGCTACGAACCGGCCTGATATGGTAGACCCCGCCTTATTACGTCCTGGGCGGTTTGACCGGGTGATTCTGACAGCCGTGCCCAATGATACGGGAAGAAAGACTATTTTTGACATTTACCTGGCGAAAATGCCTCTGGCCAAAGAAGTTGATAGTGCTAAATTAGCCAAAAAAACGGAAGGGTATGTTGGCGCGGATATTGAATGTGTTTGCCGGGAAGCGGCGATGATCGCTCTGCGGGAAGATTTTAAAGCCAAAGAAGTTACCATGGCCCATTTCTTAAAAGCACTGGAGACGGTGAAACCTTCCATTGACAAAGAAATTGAAGATGCGTATGGTGAATTAGAAAATTATTTCAGTGCCGCCAGAGCCAAGCAAATCAAGCATGAAAAAGAAAAGTATTTTGGGTAGGATTTTCTGAAACTGGTCTGAACCAAGAACCAGTTTATCACTTAACAATACTCAAATTCAGAAAAGTTTATAAAGATTCCCGTTCAGAGGGCTTAAATATGGGAGAAACTCTGGATTCATTACTCAAAGGAATAGCCTCAATAGGCAAAATGGGAATAGCCGCTACTCTTACCACAATGTTTCTTCTTCCTACTGCGAGTCGAGCGCAAGAGCCAACGACTGAACCTGCCAGTGAATGTCAAACGTCAAGAGAATGTTTCGATGAAGGCGTTAAATTATGTGATTTACGAAAATATACTGATGCGGGTCGATCGTTTGAGCGGGCTTTAGATATCGAGGTAGATCAATTTCGCAAAGGTATTCTCGAGTACAACATTGGCAATGTGTATGAAAGAGCTGGTGATCCTGATCGGGCCATTGTGTATTTTCAATTTTACCTTCGGGAAGATATTGATGCTTTAGCCATCCTGGCAAAACAGCGTAATAAAAATTTTGTTCCCCCGACATCCGGGAGTGTACGGCAGTGGGTTAAAGGCTTAGAAATTTATTCTGCGGGAAAAAAAGCGCATAGTAAAGGCAATTATTTAGAAGCCGTGGAGTTATATAGCCAAGCCATTCAGACAGAAATTTCTGACACCGCGCGCCTTTCTCTTCGACGTGATATTGCCATCAGCTATGAAATGGCTGCTCAGGCTGATCTGGCCATTAAAAATTATGATTCCTACCTTCAAGCGGCAGGAGAAACTGCAGCGGATTATATAGAAATTAAGCAACGAGTTGCTACACTTCGTCAGAAATTAACTTCGCCCAAAGAAGCTGTTCCTACAGAAATTCCATCGCCGGCGGTTGTTGTTCCACCTATCCCGACGGTAGTTCCTGCTGTTGAAGAGCCTTCGTTTTGGGCACAACATCGTGTCAGCGCCATTCTCGCAGGTACTTCTCTCGCTTCTCTTGTCGCCGGTGGGGGAATGCGTTATGCCGCTGATGCTCAGTTAGATGATCTGAAAAAGTCTTGTGCAGGAACGAGAGAGGGTTGTTCTGACGGCGATATTGATAGTGTAGCAACAAAATATACTGCCAGTCGATGGCTGTTTGGAATAGGTATCGGATTAGCAGTAAGCGCCGCTGTTGCTTACCCTTTAGAATCTGTTCTTCATCGTTCTTCTGCTCAAGAAGCGAAAAATACATATATACTAACGCCTACGGGAATGGCGTGGAGGATTAAGTTTTAAAATGGTCTCGCACAAAATAAATTTTAACGTCAAGACTGGACAAACAAAAAGTTTAGATTCCATCATATTACCAGTACAGCGATTTGGACAAAAGATGAAACGACAATTACTGTATAATATAACTGGACGAAGTGAAATTCTTCACGCATTTAGATATGCAGGAAGGGGAGCCAGTGCTATGATAGAGCAGGCCATCAATGTTGCTGATTATTGTATTACTTCTCCGGTGCGGGCTGTTATTCTGGCAGGAAGCCTTGCTGCTGCCTGTGGTGCTCCCGATCTGAGTTCTTTACATGGTCAAGGGGGAGACGGAACGGGACAGAGAGATGGAACTGGGCAAAGGTATGACTTAGGGACAAATGATGATGCTGACAGAAAAAATGATGGATATAAAGACGATTCTTATGATGGTTCTACAGATGGTCCATTTGATGGTTCACTCCATGATGGAGATGCAGGAATTGATGATGGATGTATAGGCAGGCCTCCTCAAACATCATGTGGAATTAATGGACGAGGAACTCTGCAATATATCTGTCGTGATGGTGAATATCAAATTCTACGCTGTAACGATCCTGATGTCTGTGTTGATGGAACGCTTGGTTCGGCGAATCCCTGTGGGTTAAACGATCGGGGAACACAGCGAACCCTGTGTATTGAAGGACAATATTTTGAGGGTGAATGTACTGATCCCGATGTTTGTGTTGATGATGCCATTGATACTACCTCCTGTGGATTTAATGGTAATGGGACGCAAAGCAGAAGTTGTGTGGAAGGACAATATACTTCTTTTGGAGGATGTGCTGATCCGGATGTGTGTACCAATGGTACCGTTGAAGATGCTGCCTGTGGATTTAATGCACGGGGAATACAAAGTAGAGATTGTGTTGATGGGCAATATACTCTCTTTACCTCTTGTGTCGATCCTGATGAATGTCGGGACGGAACAACAAGAACTGAAGCGTGTGGTATCAATAGTCGGGGAAGTCAAACGCTCGATTGCATTCTCGGACACTATGTACCGGGAAGTTGTACTGATCCTGATGTCTGCGTTGATGGTGTCGTTGATACTGCTCCCTGTGGATATAATGGCAATGGGACGCAAAGCAGAAGTTGTGTGGATGGACAATTTCCTCCCTATGATGCCTGCGTTGATCCGGATGAATGTTTGGCTGGCAGCAGCGAGGTGAGACCTTGTTCCAGCGATGTCGGTGAATGTGTTTCTGGAACAGAGAATTATGATTGTGCTGTTTCGGGTGGTGCGTTTAGATCAGTTGCCCGAGAAGATTGTACGGGAATATTGCCCGATTCTGAAGATTTAAATGGCGATGGAAGTTGTGGTGCTGTGGAGTTAGATGGACGAGATCAGGATTGTAATGTCGTTGTTGATGATGGGACCTGTATGGCGGTAGTGCCGGCGGGAGAATTTAGAATGGGCTGTAATCCTGTAGCACAAGCATGTGGGGCAGATGGCGATAATTCTCCTCACAGAGTAGATTTAAGTATATATTCTATTGATAAATTTGAAACCACCAACGGACAATACCAGCGCTGTGTTGCCGCAGGTGCGTGTACTGTTCCGTCTAGTTCCAGTTCATTCACCAGACCATCATACTATGGCAATGCTGATTTTAATAGTTATCCTGTTATCTATATTAATTGGGATCAGGCTCGTCTCTACTGCGAATGGGCGGGAAAACGTTTGCCGACTGAAGCGGAATGGGAGAAAGCAGCCAAAGGTGCAAGCCCTAGTGAGAATACCTATCCTTGGGGATCGGATGCACCAGATTGTAACAGAGCTAATTATAGTAATTGTGTTCGTGATACAGCTGAAGTTGGGAGTCATCCAACTGGAGTATCGCCATTTGGGGTAGAAGATATGGCGGGGAATGTCGCAGAGTGGGTCTATGATTGGTATGGGGCTGGATATTATTTGGTAAGTCCAGCATCCAATCCACAGGGGCCAGAAACGGGAAGTGAGAGGTCTAAAAGGAGTATCGGATTATTTGTAGGTTCTTCAACTTTAACGACTTATAAAAGATCCTCAATGGATCCTTCCACTTCTACTTTTACGGTAGGTTTCCGTTGTGCCAAAGATGAGAATTAAATTCTTGATGTAGTATTTTCTTTTTCTTCTGATTCGAACGCAAACAAATGTTTATAAACCTCTTTTGTTTCTTAGGCTCTATCCATGGACGTGGGGAAAAAAGGGGAAGTTGTACTTTTGGTAGTC
>JAHFRS010000078.1 GCA_023266155.1 archaeon | reverse complement strand
GGCCTTTCTATACACGACAATTCGAAATCAAGATATATAACTTTATCGTTTGAATAGACAATGTTTTTACTATGAGCATCACCATGAACTAACACTTTAAATTCAGGTTGGCTAGTACACTCTTCCTTCTCTAAAAAACGTATTAGTCTACCTACATCAGAGTAAAAGTTATTAACTATTTTAGTATGTCTTTCTACCCTTGAAATTGTCTTTCGGGCATTAGTATTTACAAATGTTTTGTCCTGTAATAATGCATTATAATCTAATCCAGAAATCAATTGGATTGCATGACGCCTGGCAAGATCTTCTATATAAGCAAAAGGGGAACTAAACTCTTTAATATTCTTTATGTATTCTGTGACAAAGAAATTTTCACCAAAATCCAAAGGGGTTAAAGTTTCATATAATCCATTTGATCTACAAAATTGCAGAGCCTGTACTTCTTTACGTGCATATTTTGTCCATTTTAAAACAAATGTTGG
Organism: archaeon; assembly: GCA_023266155.1. Lineage (GTDB taxonomy): Archaea > Nanobdellota > Nanobdellia > Woesearchaeales > GW2011-AR9 > JAHFRS01. The sequence continues at coordinate 5,270 of JAHFRS010000078.1, read as the reverse complement.
TTCTTGTTGTATGCAGATAATATAGCAGTGATTTTTAGATTTAGGGCCTAATGCTTTAATCTCTACATCCCCATTTTTTGAGATTATTTCATTGATAAGTTCATCCAAACAATCTTGCTTCAAGAGATTTCCGAATAGCGTCATCGTTTAAATCCTCCTCTATTTTACCGAATAAACCTCCTTTCACCTCACAGCAATAATATGATTTTCCCATAAAACCATTGGTAGAGCTAGCTTCTATTGGACAGCCCCCACTACAGATTGAAAAATATTTACATCCCTCATTTTGGAGTCCAAAATATCTATCTAGAATTAGTTGGCGTGAAGGGCTTTTGAGGATATCTTCTAGCTGATCCCTGTTGATATTCCCCATTGATGTCTCTGGAATATCTATCGAACGAGAACAGGTATAAACATCTCCTTGGCTATTTATTCCTAGAATCCTATAGCATGAAATCGCAGAATATTCGCAGATATTGCTTCTGCCGGTAAAAAATGATTTGACAATCTCGATAAAAGGGTGCAGTTGGAATTTATCATTATCATCACGCCACAGTTCATAGAATTTAATCATCATCTCTTTAGCTTGTTCTTTGGTTGGTAATAAGCCTGTTTGACATTTACGTCCTTCCCCTATTGGAGCAAATAAATTAAGACTGGCAGTTTTAGAAACTTTCTTTAATTCCTGATAGATTTTCTCTTCCTGGCCGTAAGATAGCTTGGTAATAACTGAGATAGTTCCAACCTTTTTATTAGCATTGGTTAAATTTCTAAGTTCCGATCCTACTACAGGTAGCCTGCCTCTATTTCTTCGTAGTTGACTTTGCAATGCGGGAGTACCATCATAGCTAATCCCAATCTTAAAGCCAATCCCTTGAAGAAATTCTCTTCTTTGAGAATCTAGCTTCAGGCCATTTGTTTGAATAGAGTGGGATACTTGTAAATTATTAGGGTTGTTCTTATTGCTGAATTCAGTTATGTGATAAAAGAAGTCATCTGGCATTAATAACGGTTCTCCCCCTATCCAAGTAAAATGAGCAATTACGCTATTATAATTTTGGACCTTTGTAATGATATTCTCAACTGTTTCTAAGCGAATATACTCATTTCTCTTTTCTTGCATTGAACAATAAGCACAGCCTTTGTTACATTGTTCTGTTACACGGGTAACCATGGAAATATCAAGCTTCATTGCTGAGTAAATTAATCCGTAATATCTATGTAGCTCGGACCAGAACTTAGCTCGTATGGCCTTTCTTGTGAACCAGTTTCTTTTAGTCTATACTCTTGATCTAATTTCACTAAAGGCTTTGCATCCTTCAACACTCTTTCTAATTTTTCTGTTTCAATAGCATCCCTCGTGTTAGTCGAACTCACATCTTCGTGTTCCATCTTTCTTCCCTCCACGCTTTAAGCCCGTGCGGCTTTTTTCGATTTAATATTTTGATTTAATAGATTGTTCCCAGCACCATCCTCGGATCCGGAAATCGCTCTTGGCACTTTTCCACGTCTTCCTTCCGGCAGTACCCCTGCGGAGTCTCTCCCTCCGGTGGAAGCTCTGTTAGGAGCTGGTAATGCAGGTGCCTGCTCCAGCCGCCATTCTCGTTATTTGAAAAGTCTCCCAGTACTGCAATCTGTTCTCCCCTCTGCACTGCTCTTCCCGGTGAAGGCAATTGGTGTGAAAGATGCCCAAAAAAGCTGTACCACTGATTTCTCTTCGTCTGGTGATCTACAATAAGATAATTTCCATAACCGTAAGGGCCAGGCTCCCGGCCAGTCCGGGCAATGATGCCGTTATAAGGGGTGAAGACTGGCTCCAAATCCCTGCTGAACAGGTCAATCCCCAGATGCAGCGTTCTTCCTTCTTCGGCAATGGAAGAGCCACGTAGCATTTCAATCCTGTCTTCCAAATAGCGGCCGATGAGGTATCTTCCTCCCGTCCGCTCCAGAAACTCGTTGTTGAATCTCTGCCTATGCTCGGGCAGCCGGGGATTAAGGCCTTCCTGCTGACAGCGCTCGAAGAATAATTGAATGTTCTTATAGGCAGGATAATGGGATGGAATGTCCTTAAAATCAAGGTAAAGTACTTCTGAGCGTCTCCGGAGTTCTGGAAGGATCTCGGCGAAAACAACTTCGGCAAAAGCGTAATTGTGCACTGCCGCATTGAACCAATTTCCTTCCATGGTTTCAGCAACTACCTGTAATACCTCCTGTAATACCACCTGTAAATTTTCTCCTTTCTCTGGAATCGGCATGGTCATTTTTCTCCGCACCGCGAGCATTTAGTTTCTTCTGAACTGTGCCATTCTGTACCTTTCTTCCTGCCCTACAACCTTTTCTTCCGGCGCTGTAATTCCCTTTTCCCGCAGGAGGGGCAGTCCATCTCAACCGTGCTGTTCCATTCGTTGCCGCAGGCAGCGCAGAGGAGGTGGCGAAGGGGCATGGCTTATTACAGTGGAAACTTTATTATAAAATGGTGGTATACAATAAAACAACCAAAAGGTTTAATAATTAATCTATCCTCTGCCTGTTTATGTTTAGCCTGCCGTTTTTTGGAAAGAGAACTAAAAGCGTCAAGGACCATATACTTTTCACGTTGCTCGAAGATTTTCCCCTGAAAACAAGGATTTTACATAACAGGTTACAAAAGCGGTACGGTCTTTCAGTAACATATCAGGGCGTTCATAAAGCCATAACTCAGCTCAGAGAAGATGGAATTCTATCCAGATCGGAGAAGGGTTATACCTTAAATGAAAACTGGGTAAAACATTTGGAATTATTTATTGAGATGTTTAAAGCAAATTATAGTAGAGAAGAAAATATCATCAAAGAGCTGAGTACTCTTAGGAAAGATGGTGACATCAGAATAATCACTGCAAATTCTTTCTTTGAAGTGTATAAAACCCAAATGGTGGTAAGAAATCGTTTTAGAAAGAAGTTTGAAAATGTCCCATTACAAGAAAGGCCAATCCGAGTGACCCATAGCCACCAGGTGTTCAGATTTATCCTGAATCCAATGGATGCCCATGAGGGCCATTTGATAGATAGTTATCGATTTAATCATTATTATATTATACAAGGCAACAGCAAAGTCGACAAAGAATCGGTTAAGCTCATCCATAGTTATCCTGGTCTAAAAGGATTTGACCGGTTCTTGTTAGGTACAGCTTTACCAAGAGGATGTCATTTAGCAGTTTACGACGATCTCATATTTGAAGTTCACCTTCCGATAAACCTGAAGGAAAAAATATGCTATTATTTTAACACTGCTCAAAGCATCTCTACATTTGACACATTAAACTTTTTCCGAAATGTAAGTGTAGCTCCACATAGAGTAAAAATAATCCTTTGCAAAGACCGGCAATTAGCCACAGAAATCACGGAAGAGACTCTTGAATATTTTAAAAAGTCAAAAATAGGGCGGGCGGATTACCATTCAAAAAATGGTGGAATTCCCAGTGTTTAAAAAGTAACAACTACGGCACCCACAATCCCAGCGCCGACCTCCAGGAATCACGTTGAGCACGAATGGTGCAGATCTCCCGGTAATCCCAATGGATGCGCATATCATTGCCGACAATCCGCTGGTCATACTCCCTAAATTCAATAATTACCCTGGTCCACCACTCCTGGTATTCATAATTATATTTCTGAATTTTTGCCTCTAAGAAATAGCGTTTTCGTTCATCAGCCGCAGCAATGGCGGCAAGCTTTTCTAGATGTTCCGGCGTTGCCCAGGAATTGTGTATCCGAACCCATCGCCCGTGATTATTAGCGCTAATCCGCACCGGCCAGGGCAGGGAACATAAGTTCTGAAGAAGTGGAACATATTCCGTTTCCTGGAGAGGCTGCTGGATGCGGCAATACACCTCCCCGGCCTTCTTGCTGATATGTTTGCCCCAGAACTGCTCCATCCCTTCAAATTCTTCCAGAGTTACTTCTTCCAGAACGATGTTTTTAGTGTAGGGAACCGTGGAGGAAGCTGGGTCCAAGGCGGTGTCCGGCTGCAGGGCTGCCATGGGGTGGACCGGAGGGGGCGATTATATATAATTTACGCAAAAGGTTTTTAAAAGGCATCTATAATAGGGAAGTGATGGATTCCGTACGCAAGATGGGAAGTTAAGAATTTCTGACAGTCATTAGACCCAATACTCATCAACTCTCATCAGCTTTCACGTGCCCCAATGATCCAGGAGGTTTTTAATCATGAAACAGGATAATGTAATGGATGAAAAAATCGAGCGTTCTCATCAGCAGCAATACCACCTTAAAACCACGATGACGCTTGATGACTATCCCAGAATCCAGGGATATGATTTTGAGCAAGGGTTCAATTTTGACCAATTCTTGCAATCTTATGCCACCACTGGCTTCCAGGCCACCCATCTCGCCCAGGGAATCGAGATCGTCAACGCCATGCGGCGGGAAAAGGCAACAATTTTCTTAACGTACACCTCTAACATCATCACGTCCGGTCTCCGGGACATCATCAAATACCTCGTCAAGCACCGGAAAGTAGACGTACTGGTGACTTCCGCCGGAGGGGTGGAAGAAGATATCATCAAATCATTAAAACCATTTGCTCTCGGGCAATTTAATGCTTCCGGAAAGCTGTTGTTTGAACACGGCATCAACCGGACGGGAAACATTTTCATCCCCAACGACCGTTATGCCGTCTTTGACCAGTTCATGCAGAAATTCCTGGAAAGGATTTATACCATTCAGAAAGAACAGGAAAAAATATTCTGTCCCAAGGATTTAATCCGTGAACTCGGCTTGGAAATCAATCAGGATGATTCCATCCTCTATTGGGCAGCGAAGAATAATATTCCCATCTTCTGTCCCGGGATTGTAGACGGTTCTTTGGGCGATCTGATTGTCTTCTTCAAGCAGTCTCATCCCGATTTCCTGCTGGATGTGAGCAAGGAAGTATTGGAAATAACCAAATTGGCTCTGAACTGCGAAAAGACCGGGGGAATTCTGCTGGGTGGTGGCAGTAGCAAGCATTTCGCCCTCAATGCCAACATTTTCAGGGAAGGCTTTGATTATGCTGTTTATATCAACACGGCGGAAGAGTATGACGGCTCGGATTCTGGGGCAAAACCTGATGAAGCAGTGAGCTGGGGAAAGATAAAGCCGGAGGCGCCCGCGGTCAAGATTCACGGTGATGCCACGATTGTCTTTCCGTTGTTGGTGGCCGGGGCGTTGGCCGAAACAACCTCGGAACGCCAGTGAAGCTGGTGGCGGGGGCGCTTAGGGATTGATATGGA
>JAHFRS010000077.1 GCA_023266155.1 archaeon | reverse complement strand
CATCATCTTCAGTATGATTATCGCTTTGTATCGTTCCAAAATTCCTGTTTTTTTCTACCAAAACCGTTTGACGTATAAGAATAACATCATCCTGCTGACAGAAATATCGGGCACCGCCCCACACCAAGACCTGCCAGATAAATTATTCAAAACTCAAACGTTTAACCTCGGGAAGAATTTCATGCTGCGAAACGTCCCTACAGAACTTCAGATGGAACAGTATCTGCAGCAGCTTAAAGCTTACTCTCAGAGAAGCCCGTCTCTTTCAACAGGTATACGTCGATAATCACCTGCATCAAAGAAAGGAGTAAGGGACCAATGATTACCCCAGGCGGTCCCAGAACTAACACGCCCCCTAACGTTCCAATAAGAATCACAAAAGGATGAACACGAGCTTTTCTGCTAATCAATCTTGGCCGTAACAGATTGTCTGACCAACTGACAAAAACCAGACTATAGAGGAACAATCCTACCCCTTTGACAATCAGGCCATTGGAGTTCTGAAATGCCCCTTCCAGCACGATAAAAAGAGATGCTGGTATCCAGACGAACCCCGTTCCTAAATAAGGTATCAATGCCAGGAAAGCCATCACCGTGCCCCAAAAAATGGGTGAAGAGATGCCAAACAGCCAGAAGCCAATAGCCCCAAAAATTCCCTGAATCAGCGCCACGAACAGATAGCCGTACACCACGCCGTGAATGATCTCTTTGAGTCTGGAACGGATTATAACATATTTCCTTTGGTGAAGATTGAGATAGACATTGGCGCGATCTAACAGCTGCTCACCATCTTTAAGAGTATAAAATAAGGTAAACATCACCACAAAGAAATTAAGCAGTAATAGCGGCACGCGAAAGAGAAACGATGAGCCCTTTTCAATGACCCAGTTGGTGACGGTCTTAATCATATCCTGTACTTTATTCGCGATGATGGGATCACGGCCAAATTCCTGAATGGCCTGACAGAATTGATTGGCACAATTTTCAAACACGCCTTTCGCCAACGTCTGCTTGGCGGCAATATAGGCGACCAGCGATTGCTGTACTAATACTTTGATAAAAAAAGCTGTGGGGACAATAATCACCACTAAGACTAAAACACAAAGTAGCAGGGCGGCAATGGTTCTGTTATGAACTTTACGCTGCAGCCGTTCATAAAGTGGATAGACAATATACCCTAGCAGCAGGCCAAAAAAGATGGCAAACAAAAATGGACGTATCAGGAAGAAAGAAAATACCGCCAGCACCAGAAATAACAGGGGAGGAATATAACGCTTGTAGCTGATGATATCTTCACCTCGTGAATAAATATTGTGCTTCCAAATATAGTGCTTCCACTAAGAAAAAAACAATTAAAAAAGAGAAAAGAAAAAAAAAGATAAAATAAAGCCGTTTATTGGCTTACTGAGTGCTTGCTGCGCTTGCGGCAACACTCGGTGCGGCAATGGTCGCATCGCTGTAGGTGGTACCTTCCACTTCCACTTCCATGCCAGACATTTCACTTCCTCTATGAGCAAGGACTTTCCCTGCCAATCTAGTGTCTTGTCCGGTATATCCTGCGACCAGCATCGCGACTTTGCCGTTGGCATGCTCAAACAGTTTGACTCGAGCTTTTCCCGGCGTGAATCCAGCAGCACAGGTTGCAGGGTTACCCAGCAGTTCTGCAGCAACAGTATTCACACAAGGTCCACCGACCACAATCAAATTTTGAGCAGTGACGGAAGCAACTTCATTATCCAGCTTGGTAGCATCAACAATGCTGACAGCTGTCAAATCACCACCTGCTGCGGTACTTGACGTTGTGGCACCACTGGTAATGTATACCTGCGGGAAGCGCTGCTTCTTGGAACTTGCCAATGTCAATTCCTGTGGGTCACCTGAAGGTGTACTGTACGTGATGTATCTTCCCATCGTGTCGTAACCATAGGCAACATTCGTTTTCCCTTCCGGTGTCACCAAGCTAAGACCACCACTTAAGGTTCCTCGCAATTCCGGATCAGACGTGGATGTCACGTTCCAGATAACTGTACTAGGAATTTGGTTGTCATAGTTGTCGGCATTGGGCGTGGTCATGGTCAAGCTGATCCAACTATTACCACCAGTAGTACCATTGTTACCTGTACCTACATTCGTTCCCCCCACTGACGTCCCCGCTGCATCTGCATCATAGTTCGTGATGTTTGCCGCAAAGGCCCACTGTGCCCCATACCCGTCAACAAAGGTAATCAGGTTGGTACCAATAGCTCCACCGCCATCCAAGTCAACATCAACGCGGAAATCGTCAGCCTGGACTGATGTTGCGTTCTGCACCAAAAATGAATTACCACCTACTTTAATGGTCGCGACCGTTGCGGTCGTACCGGCATCAATAGTTGACACGGAATATTCCAGTGTTTCACCACTTCCGGTATTCTTAAACTTAATCTTGGGGCTGCTCTTGGTCTGTCGGTCTGCTCCTTTATACTGCAACAGATACGACTTTGCGGAACCATCAGATGCCGTTCCACCAGTTACAACGAAGAAGTCGTCCTTGAAGATGTCTGCACCTTCCACGATCAACAACCTCTTATCATTAGTTCGAGCCCCAGTATAGACCTCTTCACCAATGGTGACGTTTCCAGTTCCAACAGCATAGGCAACAGGGATGTCAATTTCTTTCCCATCACCATCTAAGCCGCGCAACTGGTACCGCCGGACACTGTTGGTTTTAATTTGAATATCACGGGTAGGCTCTTCCGTCAACCCTTTGTATTCAATGTCAATACCACCATTAAACAAGTTCTTGTTATTATCGCCAGATGCGGTAATAGCTTCACTTAACTTTCCGTTGGCAGCCACATAATAGTCCCCATCCGCGGTGATATTTAAATCGATGGTGCTGACGGTAAACGTTGTGTTATCATTCGTTCCCGTAATGATGACATTCGCGCCATCAATATCCGTCGATCCAACACGAAGGCGATTTGTACTTGTAGGTGTCGTGACACTATCATCCTGCATTTCTAACTTTTCTGCCCCGACAAAGAAGGTACAGGAATGAATACCACCGGCATAGTCCTGATACAAGACTTCACTGACGCCAACTTCACTTTTATCCGCAAGGACATAGGTATCTCCCACTTTCAGCTTGTTGGTCGCTTCCCCGTTCACGGCGAACTTACATTCGTCGCTGTCAATGAATGTCAATGAGACATCATAACTCTTTCCGGAGACAGAATAAGTCTTGGTTTCTCCTTCCAACACAGTATCGCTGGCAGCCCCACCCATTAAAGTCAATTTAATGTTTTGACCTCCCGCAACACCAGATGGCCGTTGAGCCAGAACGACGGTATAATCTTTCCCCAGCATTTTAATGTGGGTATTTCTAAAGTCGTCTAAGTATGTCCCCGTCGTGTCAGCGGCACCACTTGAATCTGTCACATCTGACTGTGCAGTACTGCTAAACTCCAAACGATATCTGGCAATCTGCCGGTTACTCCTGATAAAGAGATGATCTGTAGACACAGAGTTATCTGGGTTTTCAACATATTTTACAATCCGGCTAATAGCATTAGCTGTCGCATCAGCGTCCGCATCAAAAAACAAGAACTGCTGGTAACCAAATGTTCTGGCATTCGTATTCCAATTCCCATTCTCTAATGCTTTCAATTCATCAACACCAATGAACGTATTAATATCACGAAAGGTCTCGCCCCGAAGGTTCGTGCCTGTCGCATTATTATTCGATATTTCCAATTTCTTAGAACTTGTCGCAACCTGCCAAGCATCCCCTTTCACGGTTGTCGTGGAAGCACTCGACGCTTTAGCATATTTCATACTGGAGGCGATATCAGTCATCGCCAGGTTATCAACAGCGGCAGCATGTTCACCTACAACCATTAAACCATTAAAAGTACCATCCGTCACAAACATATTAGGATAATCCTTCAAATCAGCAGCGGCCATCGCCCCGGTAATTGTCGCACCGAGCATTACTGCACCAGCACCAACTGCAAATAAGCGTTTCACCATTCTTTTTATTTTCATTTTTTCACACTCCTCTTGTGTTTACATATCCTCCTTCCTGACGTCCCTAAAAATTTCGAAAGATGTACCAAAAAAAGCTAGTACCCCTTTTCGATTTTATAGACGTGCCTGAAGTAAGTAACCAGCTACACGCTGTACCGTTTATAAGCCTTTCGCAAAAAAACGGGCTCTGGAGAATAAAAAATGCTTATTAACACTTAAAATGCCAATTAATCGTGTTTTTAGGACTTCACCATTCCCAGATAACAAAGATGTGGATACAGAACTATGTTCCTGATTTGCTGCTTTGGAGCTCATCATTGGAGGGACCATAAGAGGAGTATCAGTGGCCATAAGAGGAGTATCTGGGAATATCAGAACTATAGCTATATATAATAGTAGCACTCGTCATAAACCCATGGAATTGTCTGAACTGCCCCTTCCTGCCTTCTTTCGAGAGTACTATCAGAAATTCTCAAGGTTGACACCTATCCAAGCCAAAGCTGTTAACGCCGGCCTGTTAAAAGGAGAATCATTGTTGGTCTGTGCTCCCACCGCCTCAGGAAAGACTTTAGTTGCCTCCATGGCTATCGCTAACTTGCTCTCAAATGGAGGAAAGTCCATCTACCTTGTCCCTCTTAAAGCCCTTGCCAACGAGAAATACAAAGAATATCAGCGCTTACTGGAGAGAACGGAATATAAAGTCGCCCTCTCCGTTGGCGATATTGACTCAGAGTCATTCTATCTAGCCCAGTATAACCTTCTGATCCTCACAACGGAAAAACTGGATTCGTTGCTGCGGCATAAAGTCTCCTGGCTGTCGGATGTGAAGCTGGTTATTGCGGATGAGATTCATCTTCTTAATGATCCCAGCCGGGGACCGACGCTGGAAGTGATTCTCACGTTGTTGAGATCAATCATTAAACCACAGCTGATTGGTTTATCTGCGACCATCGGCAACCCTGAACAATTGGCACAGTGGCTTGGGGCAGAACTGGTCATGGACAACTGGCGCCCAGTAGAATTAAAACAGGGTATCCATTGTCAGAATAAGACAGAATTTTATTGAGGCAGAATTGAGTTCAGTCGGGGCTGGCTAGACCAAGAGGCGAGGCGAGAATTATGATTGTTCATGAGAATTAATAGGTGCTTTTCTTCGACAAATACGGGGACTGTATTTGGATGATTAACCATCGGGAAAAGCACGAGCAGAGCGGTCAGCCAGCCCCGACTGAGTACCTACGTTCCCTCCTCAGCCTCACTTTCTTCCATAAACTTCTTCATTCGCGCCACTTTGTCTTGTAATTCCTCCCGCCGAACATAATTGAGTTTTATAGCCTGCTCATAACAGCCGATGGCCATCGGGATATTCATCAGTTTCTCCTGAATCACACCCATATTATAGTATACCCGTGGCTGACGCGGAGAAAGCTGTGCGGCTGTTTTGAGCATCTCTGCCGCTTCGGGATACTTTTCCAGCCGTTCATAGACTGCTCCCAGATTAATGTAAGCATCTATCAACAATGGGTTATGAGTAATGGCCTGATGAAAACTGGCTGCTGCCCTCTCCAAATCTTCTTTTTTAAAATAACAAAACCCCTGTCCGAAGTGAGCATCCGCTGATTGAGAATCCTTGAGCAGCACGTGCTGATAGGTTTTGAGGGCAACATCATAATTTCCTTGTTTCTGCTGAACCAGTGCCAAATGGAGGAGCGGCGGTAATGGTTCTGAATCCAGACGAAGAGATTCATC
>JAHFRS010000010.1:12734-16917 GCA_023266155.1 archaeon | reverse complement strand
CCTCAAAGTGACGGTCCATACAAACTTTATGCAATGGCAGACGGATTTATCGTAAGAATGGAAAGGCAGCCTTCCTCACCTCTTTTTGGCTTACCTAAAGATGTCGAGAATCTCCATGTTTATTTTGAATATTCCTGTAATTTGTTCGGCAGCTATGTGCATGTTACAAAATTGACAGATGAATTGGTAAACTCTAACCAAAAACTAAAATATTTCTACACAAAACCAAGGCCAACTAACACTGAAAGCCTATTCGAAAGAATACCAATAAAAGCAGGCAAGCAGATAGGTGAGGTTGAAGGTTTTGGACTTTTAGGTATGCTGACAGTTGACACCAATGTAAAACTAATAGGCTTTATCACACCTGAAATTTACAAAGATGAGCCTTGGAAAATACATTCTGTCGCTCCCTTTGATTTTTTTGTCGAACCAATAAAAAGCCAACTCTTGGCTAAAAACGCGAGGAAGAAGGAGCCTGTTGGCGGAAAAATAGATTTTGATATTCCAGGGAGGCTTTCAGGTAATTGGTTTTTGGAAGGAACAACGTATAGTGGAAACCAGAAAAGTCAAGGGTATTGTGGGAATTACTTGTGTCCATATTGGGAGACTCACCTTGCTTTTGTATATGATTTTGTTGACCCAGACCAGGTGAGAGTATCAATAGGGTATAATACAGGAATTCCTGAGAGAGGTCCATTTGGAGTAAAAGGAAATTCTCCAAATCCAAAAGATGTTTCTGTATCAACTGGCTTCGTAAAATATGAACTAGTAGAACTAAAGGATGTAGGAGAAGAATTTAATATAATCAGCCAAGGCAAGGCCGTTTATACAAAAAATTCAGACAAGGTTGTTGGCACAATGCTGGTTCAAATGATTGATGAAAATAAAATCAAAATAGAAGTCTTTCCGGGAAAAACCGCTGCTCAATTAAACAGCTTTACAAAAGATGCAAAGATTTATGATAGATGAAAATACCAAAATTCAAAAAAAGTAAAATAGAAATAACCCTACTTACATAATAATCATCGGTGCTTCTTTATCCTTTTCCTCATCAAAGTCTGTCACCAGTGCTTCCGTCGTCAGCACCATCGCGGAAATGGAAGCAGCATTTTGCAGCGCCGTCCGCACCACTTTGGTGGGATCAATCACGCCAGACTGGAAGAGATCTTCATACACGTCCGTCTTGGCATTATACCCTAATTTTTCGTTTTTCTCACCGCGCAACCTAGCAATAACTTCTGCACCTTCTTTCCCGGCATTGAGGGCAATCTGCCGCAGTGGCTCTTCTAACGCCCGGCGGACAATGTTGACGCCAACCTGCTGGTCATTGTCTAATTTTAAATTATTTAATACCCGTAAACCATATAATAACGTGATGCCGCCGCCGGGAACAACACCTTCTTCCACCGCTGCTTTCGTGGCATTAAGGGCATCCTCAATACGCATCTTCTTTTCTTTCATTTCCGTTTCCGTGACTGCGCCTACCTTAATCACGGCCACTCCGCCACTTAGTTTAGCCAACCGTTTCTGTAAATCTTTTTTCTTATATTCTGAATCAGCGATAGCCATCTGAGACTCAATCAACTTGGTGCGAGACTTTATTTTGTCTTTCGCACCTTTGCCCTCGACGATGGTCGTCTTTTCATTATCAACAGTAATTCGTCGCGCCGAGCCGAGCCAACCATCCTGCACCTGTTCCAGTTTCATCCCTTTGTTTTCGGTAATCACTTGCCCGCCGGTGATGATGGCAATATCTTCCAGCATTTCCTTCTGGTCATCGCCAAAACCGGGCGCTTTCACTGCACAGACTTTCAAGGCCCCACGGATTAAATTTAAGACGATGGCGGTAACGGCTTCCCCTTCCACATCTTCGGCAATAATGAACAAGGGACGGCCTTCGCGCGCCACTTTCTCTAACGCCGGAATCAACTCTTTGATACTGCTTAATTTTTTGTCAGTAATAAGGATATAAGGGTCTTCCAATTCACAGATCCCTTTCTCCTGATGAGTTGTCATATAGGGAGAGACAAAACCACGATCAAATTGTAACCCTTCCACCACGTCAAGCCCCGTTTCCAGACTTTTGGCTTCTTCAACGGTAATGACGCCAGAATTACCGACTTTTTCCATGGCATCAGCAATTAATTTCCCGATTTCCGGATCATTATTGGCGGAAATGGTCGCCACTTGAGCGATTTTTTGTTTATCTTTAACTTCCGTGCTGCGGCTTTTAATGTAAGAAACGACTTCATCAGTCGCTTTCTCCATGCCTTTCTTGACTTCCATGGGATTGGCTCCGGCAGTGATATTCTTGAGTCCTTCCGTCACCATGGCTTGTGCTAACAGTGTCGCCGTCGTTGTTCCATCGCCGGCAACATCCTGCGTTTTAGACGCAACTTCTTTCACAAGCTTAGCGCCCATATTTTCAAATTTATCTTTCAGTTCAATCTCTTTGGCGATGGTAACTCCATCATTAGTGACCAACGGGTGCAAAGCTTTATCGAGAACAACATTTCTGCCTTTTGGCCCTAACGTAATCTTGACTGTATTGGCAACTTTATCAATACCACGAAGCAGCGCCTGCCGGGCGTGCTCATCAAACATGATTTGTTTTGAACCCATATTAATCACCAGCTAATGATTTAACTTTATTTTTACAGTGGTAAAAATTATTATTTATTCGATTTTCGCGACCAGATCCTTGAATTCGACCAGAATATACTTTTGTCCCTGTACTTCGATCTCTTCATGGCTATAGCCACCGTAAATGACCCTATCGCCTTTTTTCAACGGTAACTCTTTGCCTTCTTTAGTCAGACCGACCGCTTCCACCAAGCCTTCCTTTTTATCTTTCTGCATCGATTCAGGAATGTAAATGCCACCGGCTGTTTTTTCTTCGTGTGGGGCTTTTAACAGCACCCGTTCCCCGATTGGTATAATTGCCATGTAAGTATCCTATGCGAAAAGCGAAAATCACCGTTTTACAACAGCGTCTACTTATGCCCCCCCATCCGTTTATAAAGTTTATGAAGAATAGAGATAGTTCTAGTTAAATTGAAACCATATTGATTGAAGTTAAACAAAATTTAAATAGAGGAAGGTATTTCCTGATAATATGTACCAGCAACTTACTCTTCGCCATCTCGAAAAGCCCCAGGAGAAGTATATAGAAAAGGACATTGAATGGGTCTGTGAAAGTTTAGGGTTGAACACCGGAAGAGATATCGAGAGGATGTCTCCCCGCATCATGTCGATGTTTCTCAAACGATTCTCGGTCGAACGGGCTGTGCCATCGGAAGAGTTGGCAGACGATTTAGTGGTTACTGCTGCGAGAATCAATCATCATGTCCGCAATTTAGTAGATTCAGGATTAGTCTATCGGGAAAAGAAATTGATTGTCTTACGTGGCGGCAGTCTGCGGGCAGCGATTGAGGAATTAAAAGAGGATACGGAGAGAATCTTTGACCGGCTCTTGCATATTGCTCAGGATGTGGATCAGCAGTTGGGGTTGAAAAATCGGGGATAAGCCTATTTCTTTGAAGACACAGGCTTTGCCGCAGAAATCTTTAAATGCTTCCTCTGATCAAAATTAAATCATGACTCTCAAAATCAAAAAACTCTCTGCTACTGCTATTCTTCCTAAGTATGCTCACCCTCACGATGCCGGCATGGATTTGTATGCCTCTGAAACGGTGGTAATTTTGCCACAAGAACGAACTTTAATTCCCACAGGTCTTGCCCTGTCCATCCCTATTGGTTATGTCGGTTTAATTTGGGATAAATCAGGAATCGCGACCAAACATGGCCTGAAAACCATGGCGGGCGTCATTGATTCTGGCTATCGGGGAGAAGTAAAAATTCTGCTACATAATTTATCTGATAAATCTTACACCATTGTGGCTGGCACTAAAATTGCCCAGATGCTCATTCAGCCAGTGGAACAGAAACAAATCGTGGAAGTGGAAGAATTGGATGAAACCGAACGGGGAGAGCAAGGGTTTGGCAGCAGCGGTGTATAATCAAATATTTTTAACGAAGATGTAACTCTTCCTTGATGTGTTTCTCTATAACCCGTGACATATTCAGCTTTTTCGTGACGGCATGCTGGTTGAATCGCCGTAATAAATTGGCGTCAATAGTCAGATTAATTCGTTCTCGATAGGTGGTTTTAGAACATTATAGG
>JAHFRS010000010.1:0-12724 GCA_023266155.1 archaeon | reverse complement strand
TTACCATGTCACGAACATAAAAATGTTTCCCTATTCACTCGGTACTGATAAAGCTCTTCCTTGTAGAACTATTAAGGATGATTATGGCCCCATCAATGATTTGCTTCAAGAACTTTTTGTGAATATGCGATTTGGTCCGCCATTAACTAAAAAAGGAAATGTTAGCGTAGCGTTATTAAGTGAAGAATACGCTGGTGTTTATATGCAAAAAAAAGACCGTGTCATTACAGTCCTAGACCGGTTTGGCGAAGCCAGAGTTACTCTTCAGCAAGCGACAAGTAAGCTGGACGGAATAATCGAAAAAGGGATAGAAGATTTAGCTCACAGAACATTATAGGAAAATAATTCTTCCACAACCGTTAAAAAGAACCGCCCGGATTTTTGTTGTATGGGAATCATCTACCAGTTGAACCTTAAACCAGCAACATCGGGAGAACGAGGACTTCCAAAATATCCTGTAGCCGAAGCGAGAATTACACTGCGAGGGGTGGAAGGAGATTATAATCAATATCGAGCTGAAAAGAAACACAACCGCCCTGAAGCTGCCATCATGATTATGCCTTTGGAAATGATCCATCTCCTTAATGCCGAAGGCTGGCCTATTGAGCCAGGGCATCTGGGAGAAAATATTACGACGCAAGGAATTCCCTACGATTCGTTTGCTCCAGGAAAACAGTATCGTGTCAGGGAAGCGATCATAGAAATTTCCGAAGCGTGTACTCCCTGCCAAAATTTAAAAGTTCTTCCCTACGTTGGAGAAAGGGTCAGGGAATTAATGCGGACACTGGCCAAACCGATAAATAGACGCGGCTGGTATGCAAAAGTCTTACAGGAAGGAATGGTACAAAAAGGAGATACTATCGAAAAATTTCTGAGATAAAAAGATTTATGTTCTCAAAGATACTGTTCATTTCACCTTCAACTTCTTCTTAATCTTCCTGACATCCTGCTTCAATTCCAGCAATAATTGATGTGACGCTTCATCCACATGCAAGTCACGTAAATCTTTCTCCAAATCCATTTCTAACCGAGCCTGATCGCGTTTGGCGGCCCGATTGGTACTCATCAAAATGATCGGCGCTTGGACAGCTGCTAAGGTAGATAAAATCAGATTCAGTAAAATAAATGGGTAAGGATCATAGGGCTTCTCGATCAGGAGATAATTATTGACGGTGATCCAGCCAAACAGGAAGATAAAGAAAGAACAAATGAATCCCCAACTGCCGCCGATTTCCGCAATGTGATCCGACAGCCGGTCTAATTTTCGTAAATCTTTTTTATAAAATTCATCCACTTTTTCCAGCGTGGATTCTACCGACTTAATCTAGCTCTTGATCACGTCCAGCACGTCAAATTCCAAGGTGCTCAGCAATTTTTTCCGTTTCATGGTTCTCACCTGATGATATATCCATTATTTTCTGTAAATAGTGCTTAACGAGTTCCAGCTTAAATTCTGTGGGGGCAAAGACCGTGTAGAGAATCTCGCCTTTTTTGACAGAGTCAGGGGCTTTTTTGTGAAGATATAAACCTGCTCCTTGGTCATCGGGAGCTCCGGCAATCCTGGCAATCTTGGCGATAACCAAGTTATCGATCTCTCGCACCCGGCCAGTCCGGCTGGCGCGCACCATAAATAGAAATTTTCCGAGGATTGGTTTTTGTTGTCGGCCTTGCGCATCAATGATCTCATTCATTTTCTTCAAGGCTTTTCCGCTTTCCAATATTTTCGTGGCTAAACTCAAGCCCTCCTTGTACCGGCCCGTCATTTCTAACATCAGACCAGCCATCATCAGGGCTTTCTGTTTCAAATCAGCTGGCGCGCCAGAATCATTACGCAACACTTTCAGCACATCTTCCGCTTCTAATAATGGACCGACACCGTTGCCGATAGGCTGTGAACCATCAGTTAAGATAACTTTTATTTTCATCCCCAACTTTCTGCCGATCAGTTCAAACATCTGCTTGAGATGCTGAGCTTTTTTCTGAGTATTGGCTTTCGTGCTCTTGCCCATAGGAATATCCACTAACACATGACTGGCTGATACAGAATACTTTTTGGCCATCACCGACGCCAGCAATTGCCCTTCGGCATCGATGGACAGGGGATGTTCGACTTCAATGATCTTGTCATCGGAAGGCGCTAAATTGATGGAACCACCATGCACCATGCATGCACCAGTTTTTCGCACCACTCGTTTAATTTCCTCTTCCGATAATTCCACTTTGGCAAGACATTCCATCGTATCGGCGGTACCGGCCGGACTGGTGATCGCTCGGGAACTGGTCTTGACAATGGTGAATCCGGCTGCCGCCACAATGGGAATAATGATCATTGTCGTCCGATTGCCCGGAACGCCGCCGATGCAATGCTTATCGAGAGTGACCTTGCTGAATTTCAATCTCTTTCCCGTTGCGACCATCGCTTTGGTCAGGTTGACAATCTCGTTATGCGTCCAGCCCTGGGCGAAACCGGCAGCCACAAAATACGTTTTTTCAATGTCCGTCAGACGGTCATGGGTGATGTCATCAACGATATGATACAGTTCCTGATACCCTAACTTATGGCCATACAATTTGTCGCGGATATGCCCGATAGATTCCGGCTTCCCAGTGAGCTTGATGCTGATACTATCACCATCTTTAACCTGCAGGCGGCTCAAAACTTCTTCAAATAACCCGATTTTTCCTTCTGGGACAGCTTTGTTGCTTTCTGAAATATCAAGAATGCAAGTAACCTCCTGTTGGCCATCTTTAACCAGAATCCGATCGCCAGAATGAAGGTCTAAATGGCGGGCATCTTTTTTATTGAGAATAGCAATGAACGTACCGCCGCTGGCGATGTCCATGTCCTTCACACGGAATCTCATTTTCTACTCCTCCGTGTGAAGGGCTCGAAAAAGGCGAAGTCTTTTTCGTTGTCTTTGACTTTAAATTTCATCCGGGCCTCTTTTTGAAGAGGATAGATTATGGGATTTATAAGCCTTGCTTCCAAAATCTTTATTAAAAACTGGCTATTTAACACCATTCATGAAAAACATTGAAGTGGAAATGAGGAGTTTTATCACCCCGGAGCAGCATGGCGAATTGTTGGAATTCTTTAAGAACAAGGCTACCTTCCTGAATGAAGATGAGCAGATTACGTATTACTTTGATGCCCCCCATGATTTGCGAATCCAAAAAAATAATTTTTATTCCAAGATTTGGCTGAAGAAAGGAAAACTTCATGATGAACACCGGGAAGAGATCGAGATTAAATTTGCCCGGGAGGACTTTGATACGTTAGAACAGTTATTTTTAACCATCGGCTTCCCCGTAAAAATCAAGTGGTTGAGGAAACGCTCTACTTTTCAATGGGAAGGGATTAGCGTTATGCTTGATTGGACCAAAGGTTATGGCTATATCATTGAATTAGAAAAAATGGCGGAGGAGAATGAAAAAGAAGAAGTTCTCTTGCTGTTACAGCAAAAGTTACATTCTTTACAGATACCGCTTACCTCCAGGGAAAGATTTGACGCTAAATTCAAGCACTATCAGGAAAATTGGCGGCAACTCATCGAAGAGAAAGAAGAATCAGAAAATATATTGGGAGATTAATCTTAAGATGAATTTGGCGGAATCGACTATCGAGCGATGGAAAACAATCGAAATGAATAAAGTATGGTGATTATAACCCCTCCATTCTGAGAAACTTTTCTATCTTCCCCACATCTTCTTTACTTCCCAATCCCAGCCACTGGCCTTTCAGCATCAATACTTTTACTTTTCCCTGCTGCGCCAAAATTGTCACCGCATCCGTCAATTCATATTCCCCACGGGGAGAAAGTTTCACCCGTTCCAGCGCCCCGAAAATTTCTGGCGTGAATTTATACAAAGCAGTATTGGCGACATTTCCCACAAATTCTTTCGGCTTTTCTATGATTTTCACTAATTGTTCTCCTTGCACCAGCAACACGCCATATTTCTGCCAGTCCGGAACTTCTTTTCCCACCACATAACAGAATGTATCTTCGTGAGACACGGCACGCAGATCCGAAACCGAAAATAAGTCATCACCACCTTGCAGGATAAACTGATCCTGCCCACAGAATTCCCGAGCTTGTTTGAGAGCATCTCCAGTTCCCCACTGCTCTCGTTGTTCGATGATTGTCGCTTTGATCTTATTCTTGCTCAGAAATTCCACGATTTTTTCTTTTTTGTATCCTACGACTATCCCTAACTCCAGACAGCCCGCCGCGTGCAACTGTTCAACCACATACTGCAGAAATGGCTTGCCCAGAACTTCCACCATTACTTTGGGCTTCATTTCTGTCAAGGGCAGCAGCCTGACCCCTTTTCCAGCTGCAAGGATTACCGCTTTCATGATGATTATGATGATATTATGATGATGGTAAATGAGAGAGTTTATGTAATGATTTCTGATAATTCTGAGAATGAGGAAATTTCATAATCTGGAATTTCCCAGTAATCTTGAGGTTCACGACGGCTATATTTCCCCTGCCGCAGCCAGACGGTCTTGAACCCACACTCTTTCCCGAACTTTATGTCGACATCTGTCCGGTCGCCGATGACCCAGACGTCCTGTGAAGAAAATAGGGAAGCGGCTTGCTGAAAACAATTTTTTTTTTCCTGCGGGGAATGACAGAGCATGATCTGGTCGAAATAAGGTCGAAGCTGTAAAACTTCAATTTTGCGATACTGCAGGCCAGGAACAGTTTCTGTGGTCACCAATACTTTTTTCCCGGTGAACACCGTTAAAAATTCCCGCACCCCGGAAAATGGAACGATTCGGTTGATATCTTCATCCGTATAATTATCTGGCACTTGTCCCGTGCGGTCATACAACGTATCATCTAAATCAAAAATGAGTAACATGGTTGCCCTTTCCTCCTGAAGAGATCAAAGATGATCAATAATCGCCATCAACTCCGCGGCTAATTTTTTAGCATCATGACGGATGAAAGCACGATGTCTGGCCAGTACATCCACACTGCTGTATTCAGCTCGGTGATTATCCAGTAAATCTGCGGCAATCAGACGTGAATCGGTAAGGTCGTTCTCGACTAAAGCCCCTTCTTCAGCATAAATTTTAATTAATTCTTCTGCCGGCTGGCCATTGTTCACCAGGATAAAGTCAATAATATCTTTCCCCATAAAGCGCCGCAATTCCTGAAGGTAATCACTAACTTTAAATCCAGTCGTTTGCCCGTGCTTATTCATGAGATTGATGACCAGCACTTTCTTAGCCTGAGTTTCACACAGAGCTTTCGCGACGCCTTCAACCAGCAAGTTGGGGATTAAAGATGTATAAAGCCCCCCTGGCCCCATGACAATCAAATCGGCATTACGAATTTCATCTAAAGCATGATCATCAGCTTTAGGAAACGGTTCCAGATAAATGTTGCTATAGCCCTGATCTATTTCCCGCGAGAGGTATATTTGCCCTTCCCCTTCTAAAACTTTTCCACTTTTCAGAATCATTTTCAGCCTGGTTTGATGAGTCGTCACGGGGATGACTTTGCCTTTGATAGAAAGGATTTTTCCTGCTTCCTCCACCGCTTTTTCAAAACTGCCGGTGACTTTCTCTAAAGCTGAAAGAAGAAGGTTGCCAAAACTATGCCCCTGTAATCCACCATTTTCAAAGCGGTAATTCATCAGGCTGCGCATTAATCGTCCGGAATCAGATAACGCCACTAAACATTGCCGCACATCGCCGGGAGGAAGGACCCCTAACTCATCCCTGAGAATTCCCGTGCTGCCGCCATCATCAGCCATGGAGACAATGGCACTTAAATCGACGGGATAATTTTTCAGGCCGCGAAGAACGACAAAATTGCCTGTTCCTCCACCGATAACCACAACTTTTTTCATTCAGTGTGGACAAGACGAAAGCGCCTTTTAAAGATTGTGGAAGAGATGATTGTTTTTCAGTTATTCAGGATCAAATTCCCGTGGAAATTCGGTAATGCCTATTCCAATTCTCACTCCAGAATAATCATAATAGTCTACTTGAACTCTCCCTCCTAAAAATTCGAGAATGTCACTTAACGGTGCATGAAACTTTCGAGGTTTCTTCCCTTTTAATCGTTCTCGTAACTCAGTCGTGTTCCATAATTCTATTCCATCAGGCCATTTTTTATTTTTCTGACCTTGCAAGACCAAATAGTCATCTAAGAACACCCTGGGGACATCCAGCGATAGATAGGCACAATCGTGCGTGGCATCATTCCAAGGAACATAATCCACATCGTCGATATAAATTTCTTGTATTTGTTTAGCACCTTCGAAATCCTCGCAGTAGTTATCGAGAGAGCTGCTTCCCCGTAGGGGGCGTCCCCCGCGCAGCTCTCGACGTGATATCGCAGGATTTCGACCTTATGGTGCTAAACAAATACAATTTCTTCAATATACCTGTCTACCAGTTCTTTAATGTTTAAATGAACAACCATGAAGACTATTCTTCCACAAACTCGTCCAATTTACCGGTAAACTCTTCATTATTTTGGATCAAGCCTTTCTTTTTCATCCATTCACGGGCGATGAGATAGAAGACTAAGCCCACCGATTTTTTTCCTTTATTGTTGGAAGGCACCACTAAATCAAGATTATTAGCTTGGTTGTTGGTGTCACATAAAGCGATCACGGGAATGCCGATAATCGCCGCATCATCAACCGCATTTTTGTCAGGCCAGGGGTCACAGACCATGATGATTTTAGGTTCCGTAAACGTTTCCAGGTTAGGATTCGTGAGAATACCAGGGGGATAGCGGCCGATTATCACTTTTATCCCCGTCAATTCATGGAGTTTACGCAGGCCTTTCCAGCCGTTTTCTCTTCTACTGACGATCAGAATCTCGTCTGAATTGTATTGAGCTAACATCATCGCAGCACAGCCGATCCGCTCATCGACTTTTTTAAGATTGAGAACACTCAGTCCATCAGGCCGAGTCTTGTAAATGAATTCAGCCATATACTTAGTCTTGAATTTAGTGCCGATATGAATGCCGGATTTAAGGTACTCGTTTGAGTCGATTAATAAAGTTTCTTGTTCGGCCATGGGTAGTTCCTCCTTCTCATCGTAAGTGCGCCGAGGACGGGATTTCCACTTCCCAGATGGAAGGAAAATTTGAACCCGCAGGACTGGATGGTCACCCGCTTTTCAGGCGAGCGCAATGCCTGATTATGCGACCTCGGCTTTACACTATCACCAAAAGCTTTATAAAGTTTAGAGCCATTAAAGCTTTCAGACTTGGATGGTCAATCGCTTTCGGGTTTGTGATGTTTGATGATGTGAACCCGCTTTTTTTTCTTTTTTATTCTCAACACACAAGAAGAATTAATACTTCCTGTCTGCGTTTTCTTTTGCCTCACGCAGCTCTACACTCTCCGACAACGGAAAGGTGTTGGCGATGTTCTGTTAAATCCCCAGATTATTTATAAAGGTTGCGGGACTTTCCCGTGATTTTGCGAGAACCCTAATTGATGATTCTTTGTGATATAACGTTAGAAGCTCGGCGCTTTTTAATAAATTCCTGGATTGCGGCTCTCTGCTGTCCATCAATGATTGTGAACGTAGCAGCGAGTGAGGTGAGTAAAAATGATAAATCTCCCAACAAACACTAAAAAAACCAGCAGCTGGCTGCGGTTGGGTTTTTTATTTCTTCTTTATCCTCGGCAGAATACCATACACTACCAGCGCACTCATCCCAAGCACTAGCCAGAATATCTGCCAAGAAATGATACGGAAGGAAAATAAGATGATATTTGCCAGTAAGATAATCAGGAAAATGTATCCGATTACTTTCAGGATGGTTTCTTTATCCATGCTTATCTCCGGCCGATGATCTTCTCCAGTATTTCTTCTTTATTTTTAAATTGTGGCTAACGTACTTGTCTTGGCATTGTCAGCACTATCAAAGGTAACCACATCCCTTCAAAATAGAAAATTATTTATAAAGATTGAGATTCTCTAGTAGAGATGAGAGGACGAGTTTGGATTAATCTGCCTGTGCTGATGCCGCTAGAGATGACCGGAAAACTGTGACACGGTTATCAACAAAGCGCAGATCATGCCGTTAATAGCAAGAGGTGAAGACAAATACGATGAAAATAGAAACACTAGAAATAGTGGGAAGAAAGTATCTGGTGAAAATCATAGACCAGCCACGGCCAGATTCAACCATCTCCATCGCCAACAATATTATTGCCATTAAAATTCCTTTAGCCTTAAACCGGGAAGAAAGGTTTAAGCAGATAATGAAGATGAAAAACTGGGCCAGAAGCAAGATCGAGAAAAATCCTGATAAGTTCAAGATCGAAGTGCCCAAAGAGTATCACGACGGCGACGTGCTCAAGATCGGGGCAGAGGAATATGCCTTAAAGATTGAATTTAAGGAGAAACAAAGCAGTTCGGCACGCCTGATCGGGAATACTATTTATTTGGCGGTCTCTTCCGCCTTGTCTCCGGAGAAGCAGCAGAAGCATATCTCCTCACTATTGAGCAGATGCATCGGCAGAAAAAGGCTGCCGTTGCTTCAGGAAAAAATACGAGAGCTCAATAAATTACATTTCAACCAACCATTCAACAAGATTTTCTTTAAGAATACGTCTTCCCTTTGGGGTAGCTGCTCCGGTCAAGGTAACATCAACATTTCTACAAAGTTATTATTTGCCCCGGATGCGGTGTTGGAATCAGTCTGCATCCATGAATTAGCGCATCTTATCGAACATAATCACTCTGACCGCTTCTGGGCTTTGGTGGAAAAAGCCTGCCCTGATTACGATGAAAGAAAAAAATGGCTGAATGAAAATGGGCAGCAGTGTTCATTTTAAACGGGTTATTGTGGAAAATGCCCCGATTTCTGTGCCTGCTTCGTTACACGGTGGAAAAATAGATTTTAGGGAACTCTTTACTTTCGAGCCAGCTTCCAGAGCACCTCAAACAAAAGTCGTTGGGTTTGACTGATCTCCTGGTTGATGATATGGACGCCAATCATCTCTTTTTCCAGTGTTACTATCCCCACTTGATTCCCAGCAATCCAGGTTACGGTAGGACAGGTTCGCAATGATTCTAAGAATTTCATACTCGTTACCTTCTTAATTTTGGGTTCTTTTAACCTGTACCACGCTTCCGGAGAGCGTTCGAATACCATTCGTGCTTTGATACCGTGTTCTGCCCGGCGATGCGCCAAAGCCGGAGGAATGTGCTTTAACGCCTCAGCTGCCTTTCGTGCGGAGCCATAAACCAGTAGCTCTTTTTCCTGATAGATTCGTTCCAACATGGCTGCTACGCCTCTAACACTTTCAAACACCCGTACTTTTGGTTTCTCACCTGCTGACATTTTCAGTGCTTCCAACTGAGGTAAAATGCGCTTGATGATCTCTTCTTTATTTTGCAGCAGTGATACTAATTCTGCCGGCTCAGCAGCCTGAAAATATTGCTTTTTCTCCCGTATAAACGTACTGAGCAAGCCTTTCACTTTGAGAGCTTCGAGGAGGTCATAGGTTGTACTGCGCCGCAATTCGCCCGATGTACTGATACGGTTGGCAGTACTGGGGCCCAATTTCAGGCAGGTCAGATAGACTTTTATCTCCTTTTCCGACAAGCCGTATTCACGCAGTTCCTGTTCCATGAGCGGGAGAAAAGAACAGCTTTATATTAATCTTACTATTAAGCCGCCGAAAAGCGACGGCAAAGAGATATATAATAGTGCTACTTATTAGTTATTAAATTAAATAAATAGAGGTACTAACATGACCAGAACACAAAAACTAGGATTAATTGGAACAATCGCTTTGGCGCTGGCTTGCCGCCAGGAGCCGGTAAATCCAGATACGATTCGTGGTTTTGCCAGTTGTCAACCACCACCGGCAGCAGCCTTTGAGCAGTACTTTGGCAAGCAACAAAGTGTTGTTGAAGTAGATGTTACGGGAGATGGAACTAAAGATATGGTCTATATATACGGTGCAGGTTACGTCTTTTACGGGGATGGACGAACAAAAGGTTTTCCCGGCTGTGATACTCTCTACCGGCGCATCGACACTGGAACACCAGAAGCGCAACGATTGTTGAAAGATTACCCTCTCCGACTTCGAGATTCACAGGGAGTTTGCTGGCCGTGGTACCGACGATGAGGAAGCCCTCACCGGACAACAAACTCTCAGCGGGTTGCGTATTTATCTTCACCGCATCGAGAGAGGGTATTGCTACTGCCCTCTGTGCATCAAGGAAGATCTGAGAGTGATACCGAAAGAAGAAAATAAGTAAAGGGGCAAAACCATGCTCATAAAACGCAACGTGTTCTCAGGTTTCCTCGAAAGATTTATATACATAATATGATGTATTTAAGTACATAATGAAAACCGGGCTTAAAATAATTAAATTATTCATCGAGGATAAAAAACCAAAGACCATTAGGGAAATGGCGAAACGGATACGGGCAGATTATCGAATTACCCACACGGCAACTCAACGATTGATCGCTCAAAACATCCTCAAGGCCGAAACCGTTGGTAAAAGCACTGTATGTCAGCTTAATCCTTCTTATTATGGAAAGGAGATTTACGAGGCAGAATACGAGCGAAAAGAGCGGATGCTCCATCACAACAACATTAACCTGCTCTGCAAGGAAATTATGTCAAAAATAGGCACCAGCTCTTTTATTCTGCTGTTGTTTGGCTCCTATGCCCACAACAAGCAGACTAAATTTTCTGATCTTGACCTCCTGTTTATATCCAACGAAAAAAACTTTGAAGATAAAATATCTGAGATCCTCGCTCTGCTTCCGCTTAAAACCCAGGTTCTGGCCTTTACCGAGGAAGAATTTATCAGAATGAAAGATGCTAAAAAATCAAATGTGGTGCAGGAAGCTTTAGAAAGAAATATAATCCTCTATGGAATTGAGGCGTACTATCGGATAAAAAATGCTTGATGACCAGCGGATTAAAGAAGCGGAATCGAATGTAAGACACTATGTACAAGATGGTCTGCTGAAGAAACAAACGAATGAAACGGCCAGAGCCATGTATATCGAGAACGCCGATCTCTCTTTGCAGACAGCGCAAAAACTTCTGGCCCTGGAAAGTAAGGACTATCAGCCTTATCTGTGGGTAATGGTTATTGCGTATTATTCAATGTATTACATTGCTAATGCCGTCTTATTGAAGCTGGGCTATAAAATTGGTGATAAAATAAGTCACAAAGTAACTGCTGATGCTTTGATCGTTTTTGTCAGAAACAAGCTTAAGAAAAAGCTTCTGGAAGACTATGAAAATGCCCAGGAGGACGCTCTCGAGTTAATGTCCCAGAAAGCAGATACTCTATTAAAATCTCTGGATTATGAGCGAGAGAAGAGGTCAAAATTTCAATATCAAATGGATGAACAGGCCAAACGGGGGAAAGCAATCACTTCTCTGGAACGAGCAAAAGAATTTGTATTTGAGATGAAGAAATTGTTGTAAAACGACGGAAGTAAAGAGAAAAAAAGACCCCACAATTTTCAAATTTTGCTCGTTCATCGTTGCAGTTTCTTCACCACCTTTTTCACCGTCAGCAACTGTTCCGTTCCTAGCACCATATCCCGCAGCAAGACTTTCTTCTTCTTCAATTCATCTTCGCCAAAGATAATCACAAAAGGAATACCTAATGCACTAGCGTATTCCAGATTCTTGCTCACCCCTTTTTTGCCAAGAGAAAAACTGGTGTTAATGCTGACATCACGCAACTGCTGAACAAGCTGCAATGATTCTTTGATGGTATTGATAGGAATGACATAGACTTGGGCACTCGGTTTACTCTGCGCTTTCTTTTCTAAACGTAACGTGTCCATGATTGGTTCTAAGCCAAAAGCAACCCCCACTGCAGGAACAAGACGATTACCACCCATAAAATTACCAATCATCTTATCCCATCGCCCTCCTCCTGCCACAGACGAGGAAATCGGGCCATTTTGCAGGCGTGCTTCATAGACAGTTCCAGTATAATATGCTAAGCCGCGAGCAAGGGAAACATCAAAGATTGCAGTGGTGCCCATGGCTTGCAGATACCCAAATAATTCTTCCAATTCTTGCAGCCCCGCTTTACCTTCCTCATTGCTGATCATATTTTTCAACTCTGGCAAGGTGATGTCTTCTTTGATAAACGTGAACAGAACATCAATCTGTTTTTTGGTGACAGCTTTGTCCTGCAATTCTTTGGCAACGCCAGCCGGACCGATCTTGTCAAGTTTATCAATGGAAATAATGGCATCCTCGGTATTGGTAATTTTAACCTGCTCCAAAATGCCGTTGAGTAATTTGCGATTATTAACTTTGATCATGACCTTCAAATTCAGCTTTTGGAAAACAGTGTTCATCACACCAATGATTTCTGCATCAGCCAGCATCGAAGAACTGCCGATCGTATCAATATCACATTGCCAGAATTCACGGTAACGGCCAAGCTTAATGGGGCCATCGCGAAAGACACGACCGATTTCATACCGCTTAAATGGCATTTTTAACACTGGATTCATCGCGACAAATCTGGCTAAGGGAACAGTTAAATCAAAACGCAGCCCTAACTCCCGATTTCCCTGATCTTTGAGTTTGAAGGTTTCTTTGAGTGCATCAGAAGATTCTCCCGCGGCGAATTTTGCGGCTAAGGTTTCATAACGCTCAAGCATTGGGGTTTCTAACGGCGCAAAGCCGTAGAGTTCAAAGACTTCTGACAAGGTATTGACAACCTGATTCT
>JAHFRS010000076.1 GCA_023266155.1 archaeon | reverse complement strand
ACTTCCCCTGTTTCCACTGGGCATCAAACAAACTCGCAAAGTAATCCACAAACTGAGCTGCTTCTACCCAGACCGCACAATCATAACTCTTATGCACTTTGGTGTCGTCAGTTAAGAACAGTAGCATTTCTTTGTTGTCAACAATGCAAAAGCGGGCGCTTTCTTTATACTGCTTGACTTTGCCAACTTTAGACCAATTGTCCAGTAATTCTCCCGTAACCGTTGCGGGTAAGGCTACTCGAACGTCCACGCCGTTTTTCGCCGCGCGTCGTAAGAAACCGGATAAGGCTTCATATTTCCGTTCGGCACTGTCTTTAGAACTCATGGTCAAGGTCACGCTTTTCTTGGCATTCTTAATCATATAGGTCAGATGCTCGTGAGCCTTGTCGCGGCCCCTGAACGCGCCTGATTTATCGGTCGGGTCAACTAATTTAATCCCTTCCGTATGCAGGGTATTCAACTCATTCAGTGTCTCACTGCCCTTTAAATTAGATAAAATCTTATTTTGATCTTCGGCATCCACTAAAACTTTCTTCTTGACCCGTTCCACGACTTCAGCCGGAGGAACAGCTAAGTATTTAATAGGCTTGCCGACTTTCATCACGATAAAGCCTTTCTTTTCCAGCGATTCCAAAACATCATACGCTCGGCTGCGGGGAACATTAGAAATATCAGACAATTCTCCAGCGGTACTAACACCGCGCGATAACAAGGCAATCCATAACTTGGATTCATAACTATTTAAGCCGAAATCCTTCAGCCGGTTCAAAAAATCTTTTTGGACGATCATGGTGTGTTCCCTCGCTGTTTTTATTGGTCTCAAACACCGTTCAGAACCCTTTTTACTATCTCTGAGGTACTTCAGAATCACGGTTATTTATAAATCTTTCGGTTATTTTAGTACTTTGAGGTGGTTATAGGATTCAAACGTCGATTTCCTTTCCACCAAATCTTTCATAAATACAATCATACACCTGCGCCAGAGAATCAACGAGATAGTCAGGATGGTGCTGTTCAAGTATGTGTCGGGGATGGTAGCCGGGGATGGCAATAACCTTTGTTCCGGCAAGCTGCCCTTCTTTGATATCTTCACCACGATCGCCGATGATAACGCTGCCAGATGGATCAATATTTCTCTCTCGGCAGAGCTGCGATAACACCGTCGTCTTGTCGTGCACTCCACCCCTTATTTGAGCAAAATACTTTCTAATTCCCAATTCATCGATTTCTCTTTCCGTAAGATGAGCCGGATGTTTCGTCACGAGCACCTGTGGTTTTTTGATTCTTTCCAAAATCTCTACTGCCCCAGGCATTAAATAGAGTGGATCGGGGAGTGCAGAATAAATCTCAAAAACTCTGCCGCCGATTTCCGCCTTGGGCAAATTGATATGGCGCTCCCGATAAAATCTCCAGATATCACCATCGTAGCAGGCCACCTCTTCTTCCGTTGCCGGAGGAATGCTAAATTCGTTCAAGAAGATATTCACAGCCCGAGTTACACGTGGAAGATCATCCGTTAAAGTTCCATTGTAATCCCAAATGACGAGTTCTATGGACATAATTTTCAATAAAAATATCTTCCATCTTTATTTTTTTCGATGACTCCGTTTTGATTCTCCGTCAACCGTAAACAATCGGTTGTCTTTGACTTTAAACAAGCCAATTCTGGCTCCGGCATCCAGCCAGCCGTGGGCATAATTCAGGGCCGCAAAAGCTAATACTGCGTCCTGTTTCTTCTCCAGAAAATAATGAGCGTCGTCGTAATACCGTTGCGCCATGTCCAGAAAATCTGCTGCTGTTGCTTTGCGCTGAGGATCAAGATTTCCTTTGACTTTACCTAAAGCTTCTTTGGTGATGGAGAAGTATTGTGCCAGTTTTTCAGAAGTGATGGTATTGTTCATGACTTTTTATAAGAATTTTATTCAATTCAACTGTTTCCTGCCCACGGTCGGTCTCTTCACCGTGATGGGCAGCACGCCTTCATTGAATTCCTTCAACGCAATTTCAATGGGATTATACTTAATCCTCTCTAAATCGGCGACGTCCATTTTTACTAAGAAGGGCGCACCCATGGAAAGCTGTAAGGCTCGGGAGCCAATCATGCGGGCCTTTTCATACTTCGTGTAATCAGTTACTTCTTCTGGTAAGGCGGTTTCTTTTTTCATGTTCATGACCATCTTAGTTTATCTAACAAAACTATTTAATATTTTCCGTAAAAACGTAGCTTTCTCCAAGGCTAAATCAATCATCCGGTCAATTTGTTCCAATGATAAAGGCGCCTCGCCGCCTTTCTGCAACGCCGAAAGAATGCCTTTGTCATCAGATGAAACGGTTAAACGGGCATCATAGGCATTTTCTTCTTCCCGGGTTGGATCGACCAGAAGGCTGGTGCCAATTTTATAAATCGTAATCGGTAACGGCTCTTTTAACAGCGGCAGAGGCATCTTAGTTTTTTTCTTATAATCAATGGCGCCAGTGGCATTATCCACTTCCGGAAAACGAGCTGATTTTAACGCGGCTAACGCCGCCAGACCGGCAGCGTCAAACAGATTTCCGTCATCGTTAATCGTGATGATATCAATGGTCACAAACCAGGCTTTCTCTCCAGGCTTGAAGCAGAGTTTCTTAAGATCAATCGCTTTCGCTTCCCGAATGCCGCGATCCGTAACCCGAGCCAATTCCACGGCTTTAATTCCCGGCGGGCCATATTCATATTCTGAACTTGATAACGGTAATAATTCGGCATTGACCATGATGCCACCTTCATCCGGCGTGTCATTATAAGGCTTCTCAATAGCCATCTTGACGCCAGCCAGAACCACAGTTTTACCAATCTGTACTTTTGCTGATCCTTCTGCAGTCCAAGAAATATTAGTTTCAATGGCGATGGGCTGGCGATACTCTTCCAGCTGCCGCTGATCAAGCCGCTTTTGCTGCTGAGCCAGTTGCTGGATGGTAGGGGTATTGATAATCATCTTCAGTCCTTCGCAAATTTTTCTTTTAACGCTTTCATCTGTAATTGATAGACTTTTTCGGTCGCTTTTTTTGCCATCTCTAACGCTTTCAGCAAATCGGCTTTCGAAATTTCTCCGTCCATCTGCAGTAACGTGACTTCTTTAGTGTTATGAGTCATGGCGATGGGAATGTCAGAGACAATGGCAGGGTACGATTCTTCACTATAATTAAGGTCAGCGACGACCGTTCCATCAACTTGTCCCATGGCGATAGAACTAATCAGATCTTTCATCGGAATACCTGCGTCGGCTAAGGCAATGGCGGCAGCAGAAATCGCGGCGCATCTCGTCCCGGCATCCGTCTGAGGCAAATCGACAAAGACGTCCACGACGGCATTGGGAAACGCGGAAAGGTCAATCACCGGATCTAATGCCTTGTTCATAACCATAGAAATTTCCTGAGCCCTTCTATTTTGTCCGGGGCGGATCCGTTCGCCGGAACCGGAAAAAGGCATCATGCCGTAATGACAGCGAATAATCCCTGTTTTAGGATTCTGCAGAAAGCGGGGAAACAATTCCCGAGGTCCATACACTGCGGCATAGGCTACAGTATTGCCTATCTTGAAATAGCCTGAACCGTCGGCATTAGGGATGATTCCCGCTTTAGCTTCCATCGGACGCAATTCGTCCAGTGCCCGTCCGTCCACACGTTTGGTATACACCATGGTTGTATTGTTAGTTTATGATGTTTTTTATTTATACTCTTCATGTACGATCTACCAGGAATTTTTGAATACGTTCCGTCAGGCCTTCCTGATGCGACTTCTCTTCAATGAATCTGATGGCTTTTTCTGCTAATGCTTCTCCTTCTGGCGTTCCTTTCAGCCAGATCAACCCATTCTGCCCGACGGTAATTTCACAGTTCGTGTGCTGTTTAATCAACGAAATCATACTGCCCTGTTTGCCGATGACTCTGGGCACTTTCTGGCAGTTGATTTTAATGATTCGCCCGCCGGAAATATTCTGTAATCCCGGTTCACGCATCGTCAGGTCAATCAACCGTTGTGAAGTCACATTAATGATGATGGCAATGATATATTCACCGATACCAATGATTTTACTTAAATCTTCTTCTTTACGGATAAAACGGGAGGTGGCATCTTTAACATTCAGCATGGCGGAATAAGGTGTTCCCGTCTCCACGCGCCAGCCGCTCATGGTGATATCATAGACTTTACCGATGATCTTATCGCCAATTTTAGGCACATAGGGGCCAGTTAACGCTGTTATTTTAAGAACTCTTCCCTGGATAGACGCCAAACCAAGAACTTTAGAATAGATTTTATCATCTTCTCTATAAGTATTATCCCCGGGAAGGTAATCGATCCCTTCTGCGAGGGCTTCCCCCGGAATGACGATGTCGCGTTCGTGAATTAAAATGGCACTCATGGTGTAATTGTCCGCGCCCCATTCGATACACTTTACAGGCGGACGGTTCTCCTTGCTTGTGGATGGGTAATTTTGGGCGGTTATTTAAAAGGTTTGCGGTAGATGGTAATACTTCAGTAATCTGAAGCACCACCGTCTTCAGGTCGAGCCTTCTCGACTATTACAACGAAGCAGACAGAGGGATGGCTCCTACGGAGATGTCTGCTCTCGATAAGTATAGCGAGAGGCGAGAAGACGGTGGTGCTTCACGGGAAGCGTGGTGAGCATCTTCGAAATTCTGGTCATGACCATCGAAGGAGCTGCGTTCCCGTAGCACACAGTGAAACGACGATTTCACTGGTGCACCAATGAAGTCGTTGCTTCATTGTGTGGGAGCAACCCCTCGCGACGCACGAAATGAGGAAACTACCTCATTTCGGCGCCGAAATGAAGTCGTGGGCTTCATTTCGTGCGCTCTCGATATCTTTATCGACGGAATTTCGACCTTAGGATGCTCACCACGCTTCAGATGACTGAAGTATTACGGTAGATGATTTGCGATTGACTTCTTATTCCGTCACCACCACCTGTCCATGGGTGAGAGAATTCAATTTCTCCATAAACTCTATCTTCAATCCTGCGGGAATCTCCACTACTGCTGTCCAGCTGCCGTCGTTATTCCAGGATTCTTTAATAATAGTACTCTGACTTTTGACGGCCTGATAACTCTTGCCGGCATACAAAGCGGGAATCGTCAGCGTCAACCGTTTCTGTTCAATCTTCAGCGGCAGAATCGGCCGTAGTTTTACAATAATATCTGCCAATTGCTCTTCCGCCGTCTTATGATCGTCAATCATGGCTTTTCCCTGTTCCAAAGCCGCTTCAATACGATCCGCAGGAAGAGGAAGTCCCGTTCTGCCATCAATAGCCTGCCGCTGAATCAACGAAATGATCTTTCTGCGTTTCTGTTCCCGCTCCTCGGAACGCTGTTCTGACGTGGCCTGAATTTCTCCCTGTTTGAGAATGATGTCGGCGATAGCAGCAGGATCAGTGGTCTTGAAGGCGTGTTGTAAATCCAGGTGAGACGCTTTCAAGCCTTTTTTGGCATCGGTGAAAATATCGTCGGCTAACAGTGCTTCCCGGATGTCAGTGATGATGCCTTTTTTGTAGTTTAAGGCATTTTCGGGCTCGATGCTGATTTCAAAATTCTTGCCGAATTTCTTGATTTTTGCTAAGGTTATTTTTTGGGCCATTCTAAGGGGGAGAATCTGTTGGTATTTATGTACTTTATGTCCATGGATGCGGGTGGTGGCATATCCTTTAATCTACACTTGCTGCCTTTATCGTCGGTGACCAAAAAGCTTATATAAACACTTATTTTATGAGGGTTATGACAAAAAGGGTGAACAGT
>JAHFRS010000075.1 GCA_023266155.1 archaeon | reverse complement strand
CTTAATACGTACTTCTTAACCAACCCTTCTTCAGTACACAAAATATTAAGAAGGCCAGCCGGTTCCAGAAAAGGATGCTCAGCAACATCTCTCAGGCCATCCGGCAGCAACTGCAGTTTCCTGAGCATGACCAGCTGATCCTGGATGGAAAACTCTTCCCCATTGACAAAAATAAGTTCAATCCCATTCTGGCCACGACCAATTTCTCTGCCAACACCAGCACTTTTATTGATGGCGGGCAAGCCGAAATTCTTTCCGCGGGAAATTTCTGCCTCAGTTTCATCCGCATCGTGGCTCAAACATTCTCTGGCCGCACGAAAAAAGGATACCAAAAACAGGAATTTTATCTGTTCACCAAAGCGATATGGAAAAACGAGGAGATCTTTTATGAAAGCACTTTTTTCCCGTTGGACAACCAACCTTTGATCGCCGGCGGGGATCTGTTTATTTCTTCCATGGATCTTTCAATAAAAACAGGGATAGAACGAGCACCCATTACGAGAATAGCGAATATGGCCCGGCGGTTGGCCGAGTTACATCTTGCCGCGCAGATCAATACTGACTTTACAATTCTTGATGGCACTCTTGAAGCTACTTTCTCCGGGGAAGAACACTACCTGGCCCGCATTAAAGAGACCGCCTGTGCCCTGGCGAAAACGTCCGCGTTATTTACGACCTCTGGAAACAATCCCACCGTCCTGCTGAGAAAATTAAGCCCGTCAGGGTGCTGGCAGTATGACGTGGACAACAAAACATCTTTTGTCAAACTGCACCCACAGGCTAAACATATTTTTCGCTTCCAGAGAAATAGCGAGGGAGATAATCGTATTCTGGCGCTGCTCGCTGCTCAGAGTGATGATGCCCTCTTTCTGGGCTACCCCTATGGCTTGATTCTTGCCGACCAGCTGGCCCGCGTGAGTAATGCCGAACGGCAGGCGCTGCGGATGAATTTTCTGTTAAGAAAAGAAAATCGGGAAGTAGTGGAATACTTGAACGCCACGAATGCCCATGATATCCTGGATAATTTAGGGTAAAGTTTAGAACAAAGATTGGCAAACAAAGAAGAATTTACCATCCAGAAGCACTATTCCAGCAAGTAATTATCACCTGTTAATGATTATTTCAAGCAAACTTTTGCTGACAGCATATTCTATGAAATATAGTTTCTAAACTACTATTATAAAAAGCCCCCTCTCTTTCCGGTGGAGAATAACCCCTAGAACCACTATTTTATCGTCTATGGGCAGTTTCCTGCTTTAATTTCGCAACCTTCTTAAAGGAGCTTAGCTCTTCTTGAAACAGGGGGCATGATGATGGAAAAACAAGAAAATCAAGTGTTGATTCGGGAAGCGAAACATAGTGATGTTCCTCGTTTTATCAATACCATTGCTAAAGCCAAAACTATTGGCAACTGTACCCATCGGGAATATCTTCGTTGGATTGTCCGGGAAGGGTTTGCCTATGTCGCTGAGAACAAGAAGCGCCCTGTCGGTTTTCTGTTAGCGGAACGCAACAGTAAAGTTGGCGCCCACGTCAATTATGTCTTTATTCATCGGAAATATCGAGGCAAAGGGCTGGGCACGAACTTGATGAAGACCTTTCTCATGACCTGTAAGAAGAAAGGTGTACGTTACATCGATTTAAATGCCAAGAATACGGCATTGGGATTCTATCGCCATTTTGGCTTTAAAACGGAAGGGAAGTATGCGGTGCTGTATAAGAAGTTACGGGCGAATTGAATTTTGAGAAAAAAAAGTTTATAAAAACAGGAGGCCAGATGTAACCTATGGCGGAATTTCACTTTATCAAAGACCAGAAATTGAGAGACATTCTTCAGATACTTGTAGCAATTGTGGGTATCGTTGGGGTAATAATCGGTATTCTTTCTTTCATTTACTAAACAATGAAAAAACTAATTCAAAAATTTATCCTTGTGGCAACAGCAACTCTTATCCTCCTCACTTCCATTAAAGTATAGTGGCGGACATTAATAATTGAACAATAGATAGCCGCTACTATACAAGAAATGTGAAAACTATCACATTTCTGTACAGAAATAAAGTATTCTCTTTATTTCTTGTATCTAAAGGACACAACAATTTGATCATTTATTTGTGTCCTTTACTATAATATTGGGGCCTAGTGATTCTTTGGATAGGTTATTGGGGCTGATAACACTCATCGTCTTCTTTGGTGACCAGCTCACCCGATAACTTTTTAAAACCGGCTTCATCCGGCAATGATATGATTCATCCTAACCTTTGGGAACAACTGCTGCAGAAAGTATCACCTTCAGAAATAAGGAGAGTTGAAAGAGCCCACAACGTTGTCAAAGGCATGATAACATATCTCGCCCACCGTTATGAAAACGCGTTAGAAGATGGAATCAATCCTGAATTAGAATCTATCCGGGAAGCAGTACGTCAGAGAAATTATCATACTGCAATAGGACTGGCAGAAAGATTTTACCATCGGGAACAACCTACCAGCCCTCAATCATTAGCTGACATTATTCTGGAACAGGACGAGTAACCTACTCTCAAGAAGAAAGGCCTTGCTCTGAATCAACTGTATTCTGCTCTGACAAAGAAGTACGCTGGTCAAGAAGGGAAGTGCTGGGCCCCGGATAAAGGGCATTAAATTCGTCCGTAAATTTTCCGGCAATTCCGGCATCATGAATAATCAAAATATTCTCATCGTTCTTTTCATCGCCGCCTTGTGTAGGATTAAATGAGCCAGTAACCACCGTTTCACCATCGATAATGAAGACTTTATGATGCATATTATGAGGGTTGCTATCTTTAACCACCGTCCCAAGAGTATGGGCCAGCACTTCGTAGGCAGAATACGGGCTGATCTGTTTAGTTTCCATGATGCCACGAATGGGGATTTTATCCAGATGTTTCAGTAAAATAACATGAGCAATGCCATCGTGCGTGAAGGCGAAGGTCATGAAATCAATGGATTGTTGTGCTTTTGCTAATTCTTCTTTGACGTGTTCAGCGCAATGGTCTTCCGGACAAAAATAATTTTCCACTTCAATATTCCCAATGCGAATTTGTGGGTTTGGCACCAGATTGCCTTTCTTGAACTGGCCGTTCCACAGCTCTTGAAATTCCGCTTCATAATTTGCGGCCAGAATTTTAGAAGAAATCAGCAGCAGATTATTGTTATTTTTATGGGCATCATTATCGGTGGGATTCATCGAGCCGCCGGAAATTTTTTTCCCGTCGATGATACAGAATTTGTTGTGCATCAAGCCGTATTTATCGGCTTTGACAAAAGGATAATTGAATTTTTTAAGGTAATCATCATCCGTAACGACCTCGACTTCCATCTGGGCGGCTTTCTTGAGAAGAATTTCCTGTACGGATTTCAGGCCAACATCATAAAGGGCACAATGAATCGATGTTTGTGCCGAACGAAGAAAATCTGTCAGAGCCATCTCACAATCTTCCCGCGGGCAGAAATAGACGTTAATCTCGCCCTGATCCTGAAGGGAGGAGTGGACGACGGCGCTGGTGGGACTCAATAGGCATCCCGTTATAAAAGGGAACAATAACAAAATAATCATCGATTTTCGCATAAACAGATAAAAAACAAAGAGTACAAAAGCTTTATGGTCTTTTCTTGCTATTATTTTAAAATATCCCGCTTTTTTATTTTTCCTTCAGCCCATCTTTTATTGTTATTCTTTAGCCCACTATCATAAAATTGGGCAGTCATTGATATTTGATTATGACTTGGCCCTGATTGAGAATTTTACAGCTAACTGGTGTAAGGTGAAGCACCTTCCCGGTCAAAATATCATTTCCAACTATTTCTGCACAAGTGGTGGGAGAATGTGGTCGTGACAGTTTATTCTCTGGAGTGCAAAGATGTCCGACCCAAGGATCATCTCTCATCCTACCATCCTCGCACATATTAAAGCCTAACATCGGGAGATTATATCCAAATAGAGGTTTAATTGGAGCCAGTTCAGGGTCATCTTTTTGATCTTTTAAATATTTTAGAAATAATAAGCTACCACCTACTACAGCAATCGCTGCTAAAGCTTTAGAACGCCCTTCCCATACTTTAACTAGCAATTCCAACTCTGGAAAGATTTTTCTATCGTTAATAATAGCCCTACTGGTCCCTTCAAATGCCATATTGTAACTTTCGAGGCTGCGTGCCGGATTATATGTTTTAAGAAAAAGTCTCATGGAAGAAGGATATGCTTCAAATCTTTCAGCTTCTAAAGCAGTTAGTTGTTCTTGATGCTCTGCTAGAATACGTGCGTTACGTTCTAAACCCCCGGTAATAACCACATAACTACCAACAGCGCCACCTACAACTTCTTGAGATAGAGTATGATTCTCTTTTTTATCTGAGCTTGTGCATGAACTAGTCCCTATAGCTGCTGCTAGAAGTCCGCTTATTATTCTTTGATAAATACTACTTTTAGTATATTCTCTCATATTTTATGAAGCTCTCCCTGTTTTATCTTCTCTTCAAGTACTGGATAATAATTTAAGAGGGGGACAAATTCCGTTGTTCCATGCATTGGTCCCCAATCCCCAAAGAGAATTTCTTGCCCTCTTTTTTTGTCAGTAGAAAATGCTTGCGAGTTCATCAGTATCTCAGGGAATCGATATCCACAGCTTTGAAGAAATCCCAGAAGTTTATAATCTTCGGGAAGTTCTAAACTTGCTTTTCCATCATATACTATTTTCATAAAGTCACGTGGCCCTTTCTGTACTGTTGATAAAATTACTTTATCTTTCCTATTGGCTGATTTTTCAGAGCTGAATTGCTCAGCAGAAATTTCTAAAAAATGAGCGAGTGAGCTGCTGTAACTCCCCTTATCCTTCCTAGTTGAACCGATCACCGGAAAGAGATTCCATGCTTGAAGACCAGCATAGGTGGCAGTGATATCAAGCAATGCTTTAGCAAAGGTCTCTTTTTCTCTTCCTAAAATGGGTGAAGAAATAATCTTCTCTTCCAATAAAGGTGCTTCCATGTAGAGCCAGGGTACTTTATTTTGCTCAACAATGTTTTCATTTTTGTTATTTCTAAAAAGAAGAAAAGGTACTACGCCTAAAGGAATATCTGAGGAGGATTCTTTCGATTCTGATCTTGACCAAACACCCAGAAGGCGGACAAATTTATGTGCAGCGTAGAGGTAGAGTTGAGCAAGATTCATGGTGGGCCTATAAAAACAAAAAGAAGAGTCGCATTGAATAAAAGAGCCTAATTCTATGATAGTACTCACCGGTCGGACAATTAAATTCCCTTGTTTTGTTTTTAGAGACCATTCTCTCTTTTGACGATTAACTTTCTGATCTAATGCAGCAAAAGCAGGAAACTCCCGAGGCGAATATCTCTTTTCTAGCAATTCCCCCACATATATAGAATGATCAAAATCAGATATGTCCACATAATCTTGCGGAGAACATTCTGCTAATTTCGTAGTAAATTCTCTCTGAAGATATTCTCGAAGTGGCTGAATAAATCGCCTGAAAGCAATAACAGAAGGCCCTTCTTCATGTATTTCAAGATAAAAATGATCCTCAAGTAATTGCAAGCCTGTTTCCAGTAGAGAATCAGTAACTACTTTATTTTCGAGTGCTCGTTTAAGCTCTTGAAGAGAATTCTGAGCACAATGTATAACTGGATCTTTCTCTTCTCTGACTGTTACGCAACGCAATGCTTGAATGAGCAATCTTTCTAATCTATTCTCTCCAGAACCAATTTTAATAGCTTTAATAATAGAGGAATATCTATCCATGTTTATACACCTCTAAAATAGGAGTGATATAAAGGGCTCTTAAACACCGGCAAGCTTTCAATCTGGCTGA
>JAHFRS010000186.1 GCA_023266155.1 archaeon | reverse complement strand
ACAGCCATCATTCATCTGAAACCGGGTCGAACACCGAATTTTGTAGAAGATGCTTTAGCATCTGGGGTACAGCAGATGTTTAAAGATAATCGAGATTTCAGCTGGTTGTTTCATCGTCAAAGTAGTTCAGGAAGTTGTGGTGCCACTCATAATTCATTAGACCACGTGATAGACGGTCTTCATTTTACTCGCATTGCCTACACTCCAAGTTATCAGTACAGCCGCCTTACTGCCGCAGGAAGAACTGCAGTGGAAGGCATGAAAAAAGAATATGGCGATGATGTTCTGGAAAAACTCAAGCCATTAGCCGAGCACGTGTGGCACAGAGCGAGAGAATATTCTGGGATGTACAATCGGCCGGAACTGTATGCTTGATGTCATCTCTTTCAAGTTAAAACACCAAAAGCTTTAAATAGTTGCTGTGTTTTAGATAAAGATAATGGCACCCACTCGAGTTGATTGTCTTCATTGTCGGTAATTTAGATTCTGCTATTTTTAATGCTGTTTCAGGAAAGATTTTTAAACGAAGTTCTCAATGTAATTCTGATGGCGGCTGTCGTACAACGGCTAGTATAGAGGCCTGTGGCAACATCTGGTTATGGCAAGCCTCGGAAGAGGGTTCGATTACGTTTCCGCTGAAGTGGAACGTCGACTGTCCCTCCAGCCGCCCTTTTTTTTCTGAATTGAAGACAAAATTGTTCTTAAGATTAATTCATCATCATTAGTTCCTTCTCTGGATTATTCTGGAGAATTTTCAACATCATCAACAACAATGCCGACCGGGCAATAAACGGGGAGAATAAGAAAATGCAACAAATAACGGAAAAGAAGGACGTAGTAAATGGACAGATCATGGACTCAGATGAAGGAGACAATTCCTCTTTAAGCAGGGAAAGCCAAGGTCTTCATTGCCGGGCTGGAATTAGTAAAGAATAGGTACGCTGTAAATCAAGTACCCTCAACGTTATTCATGGGGTTTGGCTATAATCCTCGATTAATCTCAATGGGAGAACGATTAGATATTCTCGACTTCTTTGCCTGGATGAAACGACTGCAAACAGTGTCCGTTCAACAGTGGACGATTTGGGATGCCAGCGGGTACTCTATTGTCAATAAAACTCCCAAGCGAAAGATTGAAGCGTTAAATGGCCAACTTACCGGAGAGCGAGTTCTGGAGATACTTGTTCTGGAGCAGGAGAGCCCTAAGCGAACGGAAATAAAACTCAATTGTGATTTGCGTTCACAATATCTGCAGCGATTGATTGAAGTGAGCGGGATTAATGGACGATATATTGATTCCAGAAAAGTATTCAGAGAAAATCAAAAGTATGCTGCTCTGCTTGATATCGCTTTAGAGTATGTGGAACAATTAAGAGTTGACAACCTGGAGCTGCTGCAACGGATTATACCACCCAGCGATAATCCGGCCCGGGAATTGTATTTACCTCTGGAGATTGCCGAAGCACTATACCTTAAAGAGGAATATGGTGTTGCCGGCAAGTATGGGCCAACATCAGAGCAATTCTTTGATGCCTGTATTTTAGGGTTGCAGGAACAGTTGGGCATTCCGTATGCCGTGCTGTGGTCTCCAGTCGGTCCACGCAAAGCTGGATATCTTGACGATGAAAATGTTCTGTGGACAAAGTCACCAGACCGATTCATCTCTGGGCTGCTGCAAAAAGATCAACTTTATTTTCAATTTGTTCAGTCCTATCTGCAGCCCTTCCAGCAGGAGAGAGAAACTTCACAAGAATGTCTCCTGCGGCTCCGCGATCTATTGAAGCTGCCGGAGGTGGGTTGAAATGAAACTCAAAACCATCGGCATTCTCGGCGGCATGGGGCCGGAAGCAACGGCGCAGCTTTACCTGAGAATTATCCAGATCTTTCAGCAGAGATACGGTGCAAAATACGATGCTGATTTTCCTAAGATTTTCATCTGCAATTTACCGCTTCCTGATGTTGTCGAAGCTGCTGATACGAAAAATCAAGTGCGGGATTGTTTAATCCAAGCGGTCGGTGAATTGGCAGCTGTTAGTGTCGACTTTATTGCCATCCCTTGTAATACTGTAAGTTATTTTATTGATGAAGTACGGGCAGCCGTTTCTATCCCGGTGCTGAGCCTGCCGGAGGAAGTGGCTAAAGTTGTTTGGCAGCGTGGACTTCAAACAGTTGGACTTTTAGCAACGGAAATGACCGTTCGTACCGGTATCTACAGTACCGCTCTTGGAAAAGTCAACGTCATCGTTCCTTTAGAAAATGAAGTCGCTGCGCTGACCCGGCTAATCATGAATATCCTCAGCGGAAAGAAGTTGGCTGCTGATTGTGCTCTGCTCAGAGGTATGATTGAAAAGCTTAAATCTCGCGGTGCTCAGGTGGTCATCTTAGGCTGTACAGAGCTGCCTTTGCTGATTCGGGAAGAAGTTGGTCTCATTGACACGATAGAATTGCTTGCTGAAGCCGTGGTCAAGAGGACGATAGATATATAAAAACAATAAAAATAAAGGAGATGAATACCATGGAACTACAAACCGCTAAAGGAGTACGA
>JAHFRS010000185.1 GCA_023266155.1 archaeon | reverse complement strand
CAATACGAGCGAGAATTGTCTGTTGCTGTTGTGGGCCAATCAAAGTAACATTTTCGATCAATCCCAAAATGATTTTCTTCCCCATGGAAAACGTCAATTCTGCGTGGTTTTAAAAGGTTTTGGGCAGATCCAGGTGAAAAGTGTAAGAGTTTCGTGTTCTGAATTCCCCCTTCTTTTCGGAAACATTTTTAAATCGCCTTCTTTCCTTCTCTCATAATGCCCTGGTAGTGTAGTCCGGACTAAGAAAGGGAAATCTTAGGGATAAACTATCATACTGCCCTTTCGAGGCGGCGACCCGGGTTCGAAAGTCAGTATCCTAGGCGAGATAGGCGGGCGTCAAGCCCACCGCGACGAATAGGATCTGGTTCGAGAGTCCCGGCCAGGGCATTTTATTTCTAAGCAGATACCTCTGTCAAATGAGTGCTTTAATGGGTACTATTATTCTTATTTCATTAATTTTATATACCACGCTACTTTGTATTTCATGATGACAGATATTTTCCAGGCTATCGATAGTGCCACTTCACTCGAAGCAATGCTGCACACCATTCAACAAATAGCTACCGACCAAGGTGATTATGCTCATGTCTGTAAGGCCCGTTACCATCTTGAAAGAATCAAGTTAGGCCTGCCTATAACTATCAGTGAAGGTCCAACAGAAGTCCAAGAACAATTGGAGCGAGCACAAAAAGAATTTGCTGCTGAGGCGGCTGAAAATTATAAAGCCCGAGAAGATTTTGCCCATGCTGCGCCACACTTTTTTCAGGCGAAAATGTACCAAGAGGCAATTACAATGTACTTGGCCATCAACACAAAAGATTCTTTGGCCCAGGCTACTTTTCTGGCCCTGCACTATGACGTTGATTATAAATTAGGATTTGATCTCAGAATTAGACAAGGAAAATTAGGCTATGCTTTTGATGATTTAGATGGTTTAATGCGCCATGATCATTTTCATGCTGAGGATAAGCAACACTGGGCTGAGTATTTGGTACGAGCAGCATACACGATGGTGGTCAGTGTTCTTCAAGAAAAAATCCAGAAAAAAGAGGGGAGCTCGCCTGAGGGGAAAACCATTCCTGAAATTCTCCAAGGACGTGCCCTGCGGATCAATGAATCTGATGTCAACTTACCTTTCAACCGAATATTTGACTATGTCCGTAAATCAACAGATCTTAAAATTATGCAGATGGGGCTTGATCTCAACGAATGTGTTATTATGAACATTTTTGGAACAATGAGCCAACAAGAACAAACCATGTATCTGCGGGGGAAATTGACGGGAAATCAGGAATATGTGGACTTTTTTATCGAACAGGCAAAACAAAAGAAAAGTAAGGGTGAACACAGTTTTAATTATCCTGCCAGGCGGGCCATTGAAATCTTAACCTATCATCAGCACTACGCTGCTGCTGTGGATGTTGCCGAAGAATTTTTGGAGCATCCTCAATATGAACTTCTGGAAAAATCAGGTGATCGGGACCGATTATTGTCTGCGTATAAAAATTCCAATGATCCCGTTGCCTATGCTTTGGAACGGGCGAAAGTGTTATAGTCTCCACCTATAATTAATCCTCATCCCCCATCATTTTTCGTACCTCTTTTGTTCAACTGATATGATCTAATAGCAAATCTCATTAATTATTGAACAATTGTGAGATTTGCTAGAATAGTAAATCACAACTAAAATGTTCAAATATCATTGTGATTTACTATAACTTACACCTTTATCTATATTCTCCTCTTTGACCTCTCAAACTTCAAGACGTCCGGCACGTCACTAATCCCTTTCTCCTGCAGAATACCCAGCATTAAA
Organism: archaeon; assembly: GCA_023266155.1. GTDB lineage: Archaea > Nanobdellota > Nanobdellia > Woesearchaeales > GW2011-AR9 > JAHFRS01. The sequence goes on along the minus strand of JAHFRS010000185.1, from coordinate 735 downwards.
TTAAAGACTGCAGCAGTTGCCTGTACATCGCCCGTTGCCCGATGCGCCTGTACATTTTTGATCTGAAGATGAGAGCATAGATCTCCTAACCGTTTTCGTGGCAATTCTGGAAATAACCGATGCGCCATTTTTCTGGTGCATAATCGTGGATTATCTAGCTCTTTCCCCTGCCGCCGCAAATTGTGCGCCAGAAAACCGAAGTCAAACGCTGCATTATGGGCGACAAAGACGTCTTTTCCTAAGAAATTTACAAATGACGGCAGCACTTGATTGATGGTTGGCGCTTTCTTCACCAGTTCATTATTAATGCCCGTAAGTCGGGTAATGAACGATGGAATGTGCACCTGTGGATTTACCAGCGTTTCATACCTTTTGACGATGCTTCCCCTGCGTATTTTCACCGCGGCAATTTCCGTAATCTGATGACAGCTTTTCGATAAGCCTGTTGTCTCAATATCTACCACCGTGTACATGGCTGAAAGGAAAAAAGAGAAGTTTATAATCTTTTGTAATCACTCATCAAAGCGGGAAATGAGGAAAAATGTATTTGTTTAGCTCTCTGAAGTGAAGCGTTACCGTCTTCTCGCCTCTCGTGGTGTTTCCCGCAGGCTGACATTCCCCGGATGGGACAACCCCCTTGTCAGCTTGACGATTTCAGTCAAAGAGGCTCAACCTGAGGACGGTAACGCTTCAACAAGCTAAACAAATACGGAAAAATTTATTAACTTTCACCAT
>JAHFRS010000074.1 GCA_023266155.1 archaeon | reverse complement strand
CTGCTCTAAATCATCAATCTTCTCGCCGACACCAATAAAGATGATCGGCGCTTGAGTTACCGCACATGCTGATAAAGCACCGCCGCCTTTCGCAGTCCCTTCGAGCTTAGTTACTATCACTCCGCTCACTTGACAAGTGTCATGAAAGGCCTGGGCCTGTTTTTGTGCGGCCTGTCCAATATCCGCAGAAATCACCAGCAGTCGCTCCTGAGGATGAGCGAGAGAATTCAGTTGATTTAACTCTTGGATTAAATCTGTCGATAACGCATCTCGTCCCGCCGTGTCAATGATCAGCAGATCATACTCTTTAAGTTTTTTTTCAAATGCCGCATAGATTGACACGGCATCTTTTTCCTTCTTGATGCCCAAGAAATCAACCCCCACCTCTTTTGCCAACTGTTGCAGTTGATCATAGGCTGCCGGCCGCCACGTATCGGTCTGCATTACAGCTACTTTATAGCCACGTTTTTTGTAATATTTCGCCAATTTGCCAGCCGTTGTCGTTTTCCCAGAACCAAATAAACCTACGAGCATGATTTGCGTCGGCTTGCCGCTGATTCTCAGTTCTTGAGCTTGTTTCCCCAGAAAATTGGTCAGTTCCTCATAGACAATAGTCAGGAGCTGTTCACGCTTGGTGATTCCTGGCAAAGCATCCTCTTTCGCCCGCTGCTTGATTTTGTTACTCAGATCAAACACCAGCTGGACATTGGTATCGGATTGTAAAAGGGCTCGCTGGATATCTTTGACCACTTCATTGATAAGTTTATCATCGACAAAGAAGGCGTTGGTGATTTTATTCAAAGTGTTTTTCAGTGAATCGCCCAGTTGGGAAAGGACCATAGAAGGTTAAAATAAATGAGTTATATAAATGTTATGAGCTTGTTTCACAAAACTTAAATACCAACATTTTCCAGATGTTTCTATGGTCACTAAATATCTACGAGCTGTATACACATCTTTGTTACTGACCACTGGCTGTAATCTTTGGGGCTTTAGCGATTGCAGAGTTACCGAGATTGGTGAATGTATTTTGAACGGAAGGCCAGATAGAGTGGAAGAACGCAGGGAAGCAAAAGCACATCTGATTCACCGAATGAGAAATCACTTATGGGATGGAAATGTATATGAAGCTTTCGGCTGCGGTGATGGTAATTCAAGGCAAGCAGCGATAAATGAAGCTTGGGGAGATGCCCACTCCACTTTTGATAGAGAATTCGGCAGTAGTATAAAATGTCGAGAAACAGCCTTGCTCGAAGACACTTTAAACCTGTCTGAAGAAAAAAAGTACGTCGCCTGCGCGAGTCTAATACCTGTGTATGAGTTGTCAAGAGAACGATAATTCTAGGTTTTAAAAAAATGAGCCTGCCCGGATTTGAACCGGAGTTTACGGGTTTCCTTAAGCAATAATGCTCCCCGAAGCCCGCCGTCCTCACTAGCCTCAGCAAGAATAGATCTTACTGTGTATCCAGGCTAGACTACAGGCCCATTTGTGAAGAGAAAAATGAGCCACTTTTAAAAACGTTATGGTCAGATTAAAGAAAAGGTAATACTTCAGTAACTGAGCTTTTGCGGTTTTGAACGGGGAGAATGATACCGGTATCAATTTTGGTTAACATTTTGAAAAAAAAAGTGTGGTTAGTGTAGTGACGTTTTTCTTTATAAGCTGGTATCAGATTTTTCTATACGAGGAGAGATCATTTCATGTTAACCAATATCGGCACTATACAACGGGAATTCCAGATATTAACCGCCCCTTTCCCTTTTTAACCAGAACCACCATACAATCGCCACCATAATTTTTATAAACAAACTGCCCACTTTGGGGGAAGTATGACCCTAGCGTTCCTCAGCACCATGGAAACGTACCTTTCGACTATCGTCATCAGTATTACTATCCTTCTTGCCGGCTTTGCTCTCGGCTTTCTGGCGAGAAAATTCCTTCGCCGGATTCTACAGGAGATTGAACTCAACCGTATTCTGCGCTCTGTCGGCGTCACGAGCAATCTGGAACAATGGATCAGCCTGTCAGCAGCGTTGTTGATTTATCTTGTCACCATCGTGTTTTTCCTTGATTATCTGGGCATTAAATCGTTGGTTCTTTACATTCTGTTGGGCGCAGTCCTGCTGCTGATTATCCTCACGGTCTTAGTGGGGCTTAAAGATGTCATTCCCAACTTGATTGGTTGGCTCTATCTGCAGAAAAACCAGCGGATTAAAGAAGGGCGGAACGTCGAAATCAATGAGATTGAGGGAACGGTGGAACGAGTGGGGTATTTAGAGACAGAAATCAGGACGGAACAAGACGATGTATTATATGTGCCAAACTCATTATTCCTTAAGAAAAAGCATCGGATAAAGAAGTGATTTTTTATGGGAGATGAAAATTACAAAGAGTGTATTTGTTTAGCACCTTCGAAGTCCTCGTCGTAAAAATCGAGAGAGCTATCTCCCCGTAGGGGGCGTCCCCCGATTACGCTCTCGATGTAACTTCGCATGACTTCGACCTGATGGTGCTAAACAAATCACAAAGAGTTTATATTTAACAGCGTGTTATCCTCCCTGAAAATATGAAAATGGATTGGTTCATCTATGCAGTAGCAGGAATGATTCTCTTTTCAGGAATGGTTCTGCTCTTTAAGAAGGCAATGATGAGTGCAATAAGCCCTGTCGTCCTGATGTTTTTAGTGTCAATTTTTCTTACTTTTTTGTATGGTGCCCATATTTTTCTCACCAGAACACCAATGAGAATAAGCACTTCTTCAGTGGTGTGGATTATTCTTCCGATGGCCTTTTTGAGTTATGGAGCAAACTTATTATATGTAAAATCTATTGAACTGGCCCCCAATCCCGGGTACTCGGCAGCAATCATCAGCCTGCAGCTCGTCATTATTGCAGTGGCAGCTGTTTTTCTGTTTAACTCAGAACTTACGGTAATCAAAGGGTTGGGAATTTTTCTGGCCTTACTGGCAGGGATACTTTTAGCTATTTGACAGCTTTCGACTGTCCTCAAGATGAGCCCACGAGAAAACAACACACGGTCAAAACTGTAATCTTAATTTTTTACACTTTCCAGCAGACTAATAACATCCCAAATCTGGGTGCGACCATAGGATGATTCTGATGAACTTAACTCTTCCAATTGAATAATCGCTTTTTCCACCGCTAAATCGACATCACTGCATAATAAGGCAATTACCTCATTGGCCCTTTCTTTCAGCCTTTTACTGCTATCATCATCCTCTTTCAGCTGTTCAAGGTGGGCGACAACGTCCTTGACAGTAATGCTTTCAATTGATTGCAGTTCTAGCTTGTTCATGGTTTGAGCTCCTTCATGACTTCGGCCTGTAATTGCTCAATCTTGCTGTTGAGTTTTTCTTCCTGTTTCTCCATATTTCTTAGATGAACTTCAGCCATTTCTTTTTTATCCATCAGGTCTCGAGAAAGTTCTTTCACGGGCGCGGCAATCATGACTTTGCCCATGATCCGATACGCCTGTGGCGTTGTTTTCAGTTCCGTCAGCGCTGAGTCCAGCTCTATTACCTGATTCTGCAACTGCTGCTTTTGCTGCATGAGATTCTGTAAATTCTGCTGCAGCAACTGCAATTGGCTGACTTTAGGCGAGACCATGGAAACACCTTTAACGCGCTTTGATTTTGACGGCAATGTGCCGGTCTTTATAGAGAATTTTCCCGCCACAATAGGGACAACGCACTTTCACTTTAGTTTGTTCCTGATCCACTTTTTTTCCACAGTCAAAACAAAGATAGTACATGGTTTTCTCCTCCAGCTTTTGTGCTCAGAGCCGATTCTTCTTCAGGATTTATACTCTTAAATCGTATACGCCTTTCCGGCAAACTTAGCATTGCATTTTCGGCACTGCCAGATGCCTAACACCACTCGTTTAACGTCCTGCTTACGACAATAAGGGCATTTCTGTTTAGCCCGCTGCAGGATTTCAATCTGGGCAAACTTAACTTTAGTTTTCGTGCCGTAACGGGCACCGAATCGTTTCGTTGACAGGTTTGACATGGTGTATAATATAAATGGGGCTGCCCGGATTCGAACCGGGGTTCAATGGTCCCAAACCATTAGTGATAGGTGCCTCCTGAGAACACGTTCTCAAGGCCAGGCTACACTACAGCCCCAATGGCTGATTTATAAATATATCGCTGAAAAGGAGTAAATTTAAAAGGCTTGCGGTTGAAAATAGTCATCTTCAGACTAATTCAAACTAATCTGAAAGATAACTGATTATGGCAATTTTAACGTTTTCAATTCTTTAGAAAACAATGTTAAAATTTGTATCTTCCCATCCCATACCAGCGTATCTTCAATCCTGATGCCTAATTTCCCCGGAAAATAAATTCCTGGCTCGATGGTAAAAACTTGATTCTGAATTATTTTTTGCTGCACATCAGAAAATGTCGGCGTTTCATGCACTTCCAGCCCGATTCCGTGGCCCAGGGAATGGATGAAATAAGATGAATATTTTCCCAGATTTTTCCTGGCAATTTTATCCAGTTCTGTAAACTGTTTCCTTTCCTGTACGGCGTTAATGGCTTCCTGTTGTGCTTGTTGCACTAAATGATAATATTCCCTCTCTGCTGCGGAAGGTCTTCCCAGATAGAGCGTTCTGGTCATGTCTGCACAGTAATGCTGATACTTTGCGCCAAAATCAATCACCAGAAATCCACGAGAAAGGGAAGTTTCGTCAGGGACGTGATGGGGAATGGCAGCATTTTTGCCCATGGCCACAATCGTAGGGAAGGCCGGCTCAGCTCCCTGCCGGCGAAATTCAGCGTCAATAAACTCGGCGACGTCTCGTTCCGTCTTTACCCGCAACTGTGGCCAACGTTGAACTAATTTCTGCAGCGCCGTGCTGGTGATCTGACAGGCTTTGGTAATTTTAATAATTTCTTCCGGTGTTTTTGTCGCCCGCAGTTGCTCTAACGTGGCAGAAATGTCTACAAATTTGGCCTGCGGCCAAAGTTTCTTGAATTTTTCCGCTTGGCTGACGGTAAGGATTTTTTTGTTGATGCCGATTTTTCTGATTTTTTTACTTTTGAAATCGTTCAGCCAATTCTTTGATATGTTCTTGACGGAAATATTCTTAAGATGGGGAAAAGAGTCCAGTTTTGTGAGGTAGAGTGTGGCGGTGACAGGGGTAATCGCCAGAAAGGCATAGGAGGGAGAGACCTGTGTAAAGTAGGTGATATTGATATCAGGGTGAATCAGAAGCGCTAGGTCCAGATGTTGTTTCCGTAATACTTGCTGGAATTCGGGCAGTTTCATGGGTCTCAGTAAATTTCTGTTCAGAGTAGTTCTTGAAATTTTTCTACGAATTCTTTGGCATTATTTCTGATGACTTGCACTATTTCCTTACTGATGGTTGTTTCCGTTCCATACTGGAATCGTTCTCTCAGTTTTAGGATACTATCCTCGAGATGAGGGTCAAGCATACGAATATATTTAATATCAAGGTTAATTTTGCCGATGGAGATAAAATATTCTATGGTGGCAATGCTGCACTCCTGGTTAGTGCTTTCATATCCTAACTTATAAAGCATGGCAAGAACCGCATGATACATCGCATAAAAAGCGGAAGAAACTGCCCAATCCAAATAGCCGCGCTCAAGGTTTGATTCTGTTACGGTAAGATTATAGAGCGCTTTTCGAAGGTGATACGCCGCTTCTTGAGGATCTGGCTTTATCTCTCGCAGACCGCGACCGCCTTCCTGGCCTTTTTTCAGGCACCATGCAAATTTATTTTTAGCGTGCATTTTTGATTGCCGTGATAAAAACATCCTCACCTTTTAATATTAGGCCGGTCTGGACGATAGCCAGGATGGCTTTATTGTTATTTTTGAGATTATGGGAA
>JAHFRS010000073.1 GCA_023266155.1 archaeon | reverse complement strand
TTGAATTGGTTAATAATGGCACGGCAGGATTAGAATTGGCGGGAACCTGCATTAAAATTACCGGCAGCAAAGAGTATGAGATTGTCAAAGCAACTAATCGATTATTGTATCAGTGGTATGGTGTGATGAGATAGAGAGTGACGATCAAGAATTGACTCCATGGGCTAACAAAATAAGGGGATACGTTGATGACAAATTCAATAAATCTTGGCAATTAAATCCAGGAGCAGCCCCATCACAATCACGGAAAGCTGGATGATGGTAATTTATCGCTTCAACCCCAGCACGTCCACCTGCCCATTCTGCACCGTCACCAACCGAAAATTCAAGCCCAATTCCAGCACCGCTTCCAGCAAGGCCATATGTTCCTTCCCCGAACCTGACGCTAAATTTAACCCCACCTCAAAATCGCTGATCTTGCCTTGCAGCTGTTTCTTGATCTCTTCCACCAAAGCAGGAGTTTCCAAGAAGGTATCTACTGGAATCATCTGAACATGTTGACTGTTTGGCTGGTAATTTTCCATCCCAAATTGATTGGCAATCAGAAAGATTTTATTCCATGGCTGCGCCTGCATAACTCGATTCACTTCACTCCACGTTCCCTTGCCGGTTGAGAGGCAGGCTAATAAAGTGGGCATCCCCTGACAAGATGACGGTCCTTTTTTAAATTTATTTACGGAAGAATAGAGTTGACTCTCCCGTACGTGGTTGCCCGTGCTGGACATAAACACTCCTTTTCACTTTAAAATGACAATAAAACTTTAAAAAGGGCTTGGGTATTTAACAGTCCATAACTGATATAGTTAGACAATCTATCAAAAGGAGGTAGAAAAATGGCAACAGTTGTAAAGGGGGTAGCCAACAAAGTAATTACCTATGCGTTTACCGCAGGGATCGTGATTGCTTTAGTGTTAGGCTTAATAGCATCGTGGGTTCAAGCATGGGTGCCTGCTCTTACCAGCCTGTTAATACTGGCAGGGATAGTGGTAGGGTTTTTTAACATCACACCCAATGAAGCGCGAGACTATATTTTGTATGTGACGGCACTGGTGATCGTCACGAGTTTAGGGAGTGCGCAGTTAGGCCAATTGCCTTATGTGGGTGGCCCCGTGGAAAGTGTGCTGCAGTCAATCATGGCGTTTATCATGCCTTCGGTTGTCGTTGTGGGCATTAAGTCCATCTTGAACTTGGCCAAAAATTAAAAGATTTTTCTTTATTTTTTTTTCTTGTTTTTCTTTTTTCTCGCAAAACATATTAAGGAGTGGGTTATCCTCTCTCTATGCAAATCTCCTTTTTTGAAGAATTCCCGACTGAAGAAAATCTGGCTAAGCTGAACTATATCCGATGGCCCGTAAAGTTGTATCTAGCTGCACCAAGCCTGCCAGAGTTTAGAAGGTTATGTGTTACAACCAAGAATCAGACCATTTCAGAATTCGTCTATTGGCCAGTGCTCAGGAAAAAAGAGGGGTATTGGATTTCCCCTTTTTCGTCAGGAAAGGCGCTACGCCGTATTCTTGCTGAACTTGAACACCAGACTGTTTCGGTAATGCTTGATTTGGAGTTGCCAACCACACAAAATCCATTATTGTATATCACTCAATCCTGGTCTTTTTGGCACCATAAAAAAATGATTAGAGATTTCATCAAGCATTATTCAGGGAAGATTTATCTGGCAGAATATTTTACAAAAAATGCCGAACAGACACATTTGTTGGAAAAGGTAGGCCTGCACTTTACAGAACCCCAAATTCATTACATAAAAATGCTGTATCATTCTTTGCATCAGTTTTCACAGGAATTCCTGCTGGATGAACTCCTTTTAGGGAATATGGAATATGGAGCACGGTTTGTGGCAGGATACGGGACAATCAGCCCAGGGATTCATGGAACAGAACCTATTTTAGGTCAGAAGCAATTAGAACAAGACTTACAGCTCGCCAAAGATGCAGGGATATCAGAAGTGGTTATCTATCGGCTAGGGGGATTGGGGAAAGAGTATGCGAAGGTGATTAAGAAATTTAGTAGTATCTAGGCGCCTGGCTACCGTGAACCCATTCAGTATCAATATAAATCATTCGTCCTTTTTTCTTAATGCTTCTTATCTTATTGGGGTAAATGTAATTTTCAAGCCATCTATTATCAAATAAATCATGATAAGATAGTACGAAAGGGGTTTGAGGATGTGAGCTCGTGGCACCCATAATTGTTCCTTCAAGCCCTTCCCATCCTCGAGGGTGCTGCGAATCAAATAAGCGAGCAGCTTTTCCAGAATATCGTTCTAATCTATCAGTCACATCTGCATTTCTGTGAAGCTGCCTTTCTAATTGTAAGGCATAGCGGGCTACTTCTTGCTTAATACGACGATCTCTTGTAGTAAGGCCCATCTTTCAACAAGAGAAGCATCATTTAATAATAATTTCTATGATCAAAACTATACTTTAAAGAGATTCAAGAATTTAAAAATAAATACTTCCCAAACCGTAGAAATCTTGGCTCTTTCAACAGTGATTTCAGCACCAATGGAATGGGATTATCTCGGGTATGCTGTTCAAATATTTTCTGAATCTTCGGCTGGTTGACATACATCACTAATCTATCCCAATCGTCATCGTTAAACTCATCAAAAATGTGATGCACTTTTAAATGCAGCCACATTTTCTGCCGCACTGATTTAATTTCTTTTTCATATTTTTTTCCATTGATGATGCAATCAGCTAAAATCCTCGCTTGCTGCAATCCCGGCACTAACCCTCCTAACGTTGTTGCTTTCACATAGGTAGCTGCATCGCCAGCAAGGTAACAATTATCCTGTTGTAATTTCTGCTCTGGGTGATAGATGGGAATGGTGCCAGCCTGAATCTCTTTCGCTACAAAATGATGGTCGTGCATGAATTGGTCAAAGTAATGCTTAGTATTTTTGGTCGTTGCCAATCCAACTCGTGCCATAGTTGCAGATTCTGGAACAACCCAGGCAAATAAGCCAGGACAGACCTCCTTGCCAAAATAAGTCTTGATGGTGTGTGGCTCAAAAGTTCCTTCCACCGTCGCTTGAATGCCATAAAAATTAATTCGCTGAGGATGATAGAAATTGTAGGCTTTTGCAGTAGGTGATAATGGCCCATCAGTGCCGATGATGATATCTGGCGTGATTATTTTTTCTGTTTTTGATAGAGAGTCTTTGATAATGATATTTTTTCCTTCCCGCCGGCTCAAAGAATGATTTAAATATAATTGAGCGCCTTCTTTCATAGCTATATCGACAAAGAAAGTATCAAATCTGGTACGGTCAACAATGTAATCTTTCTGTTTGACTGCGAGTGTTTGCTTTGGAGTGAAAACTTCAATGGTGTCAATGGTATTGACTAAATATGAATCCATGGGGAAATTGAATTCATCAAAGTCTGCAGTGAGAATGCCGGTACATTGGATGGGGCAGCCAACCTGAGAATGATTTTCGTAGATGCTGATGGCATGGCCAGCTTTGGCGAGTAAATAGGCTGTATAGCCACCGATAGGACCGGCACCGATGATGGCGATGTTCATGGTGCAATCTGAAATAAGTGCTTTAAAAAAGTTATTAAACTGGAGCCTAAAAACTTAAATGTGATGAAAAGATAGTGAATATATCATGAAGATTTTAATGAGAGATATAATCATCAATCGTCTGATATTTCACGCCACTTTCGACGGGCTGCGGGGCGGCTTTGTAGGATGGTTTGGTGACGTAATCAGTAACGGCTTTCCAGATACTCTTCTTTGTTGAAGGAGGAGTCATGAGTTGAGAACGGAAATAGTCGGCAGACAAATCACTTAAAAAATACAACCCCATAGAAAGCAGGGTGAAGCCAGCAAGGGTATTATACTGAATTGTACTCAGAGAAAAAGAACCCTCGGAAATTTTGGAGTTACGATGAGTTAGGTGATCTATGCTTCGATAAATAAAATATCCCGGCCACGTCAGCATTACCGGCCTATGCATATACATTTTTGGCTGCTTTACAGCTCCCGTTTCGATGATTTCTTTGATTTCCTCTTCTTCCCATCGTTTGTTTTTTTGCTTTTTTGAATTATAGATTAAATATCCTAAACTGGTGATAAGTATTCCACCCCCTAGACGTATCGAGCTGGTTACTGATGAATCGTGAACGCCACGAAGAGTATGATATACTCCTACACCACTAAAAAACATTGCAGCTGTGCTATCCGCTATCCTGGCCAAATCATATTTATTCCATCCTAACCTCTTATTCGCCGCAACTGTCACTTTCTCAAACTGCTGCCAGATGAGTTCATCGAGGGAGGTGAGGGGGTTGGTCATAATTCTCTTCTGATTTTAATCAGGTCAGGCCCGATGATCGTTAAAGCCCCTCTCGTTCTCTCCAAATCAACTTTCGCCAGTAATTGGGTGAAAGCCCTTGTCACGGAGGGAATCCCTTGACTCTTCAGCTTAAGCAGGATGACGCCGGCATGCGTTCCCGGTGGATAGGCCTGAATATTTTCAAAATCAGTGTCATTGGTGATAAGAACATAATTTTCCTCTCGGCATCGTTTGAGAACGAACGGATCTTCTTTCCCGGAAAGGTTCTGCTCATAGACATCACAAGCGCTATGCCCTGCTTCTTTGATGATCGTTTTCAAGCGGAGAGGCATGTTCTCATCGAGTTTGAATTTCATTTCATGCTTCAATCATCGCTACGGCCTCTTCTTTTGCCAGAAGCGCGGCGTATTCGAGTGCAGCCTGAATGTCTTCCTGCTGTAATGAGGGATAATTCTGCAGGATTTCCTCTTTAGGTACACCTTCTGCTAAATTGTCCAGAATAATTGAAACCATAATTCTGGTGCCTTTGATACAAGCCTTCCCGTGGCAAATGTTGGGGTTGATGCTGATTCTTTTCAAATGATCCATGGTAAGGATAATGAGGGGGTTTTTCTTTATAAAATTATCTGGGACGATTTAAACTTTGTGCTGAAGAGACATAATCATCAATCGTCTGATATTTCACGCCACTTTCCACGGGCTGCGGGGCGGCGTTGTGGAAAGGTTTGGTGATGTAATCGGTAACGGCTTTCCAGAGGTTCTTTTTTGCTGCGGGTGGGGTCATGATTTGGGAACGGAAATAGTCAGAAGCTACGTTTATGATATGAGTCAAACCAATTAACATACAGCTAGCTCCAATAAGAAAAGTAAATTGGCTCGGTCTCTCTGAGAAAAACAATGTAGCCGCCCCCACTGGAAGTAGGTTGCTCCACCCTATCAATCTTAATGGCCGCAGGGGTTCATAAACCGGCTCCCTCACTGCTCCGGTTTTAATTATTTGTTCCAATTCTTTATCTTCCTCACGTTGATTTTTTGATTTACAAAAGGAATAATGTATCGGAGCAACTACAGTCGCTACTGCGCCAATTGTAGTTAATACTGAGCTTTTTGTAATAGCTCCATACATACCAAAATATACCCCCCCTCCCAGCAGAGTTATATTACTAATATTATCTGTTACTGTCACCAAATCATATTTATTCCATCCTAACTTCTTATTCGCCGCAACCGTGACTTTTTCAAACTGTTTCCAAATGAGTTCATCGAGGGAGGTGAGGGGGTTGGTCATGGTTGTTGATTAGGGTTGATGATTATAGTGGTGGTAGTTTTGTTGTTGTTGGTTATAATGACGGTTTTATTGTTGGGTTTGGTAGTAGTGGTAATGCAAATCAGGTATTCCTCAACCTTCTTAAAATGTGTGTTTTGAAAAAATAATATAAATAAAAAAAACAAAAAAAAAGATTTGGAGGGAAGATACAAGAGCCTACTTTTAGTAGTAGGTCTGTTCTCCACTATTGTCTTTCTTCATCCGGCTGAAGCCAATGACCAAACCGATGATCACCAGCAACA
>JAHFRS010000184.1 GCA_023266155.1 archaeon | reverse complement strand
AATTACCTTTTCCTATTCATCATCCATCCGGTAATTCCGGTCATCACCACGACCACACTCAGGATTATTATCGCCGACCATTCCGTTTGGGAAAATGAAGATGTTGGAACAGTTCCTATAACTGATCCTGTAATACTATTTCTTGTACTACTATTTCCTGCCGGCACGATTGCCCACCACTGCTTGTTGAAAGGTGAGGGAGCTACGCTTTTTTGATGTAAGTCCAGTTCCACCACCTGATCAACGATGTTTATGTCTGGATTAGTTTCCGGTGATTCTCTTGCTGCTGCTGGTTCTGCAGAGGTCAAAATGGAATTACTCCGAAGTTCTGCCGGAACGACTGCCACAACAATTTTCTTCACGGAGCTCCCGCTGGCACCTCCTCCTCCACCACCTGAACTCCCATCGCTGTTTGAGGGAGGAACTGGCGTTAGCACGTGTTCCCGCACGCCGGAATGATGCAGGCCCATAATTTTATATCTCTCGGTATCCAAAGGGTCGCAGGTGTAACCGTTCTGAGAAGAACCATCACAACGTAGTAATGTTTCATTCACCTCAGAACAGGAGGCACTGATTTGAGAAATGCTGCTGAGCTCGCTATCATCGATACAAACAGAATTACTGGCCGGATTGAGGTGATCAAGGTAGATTGTTTTAGTTTGGTTGTTAAGGTTTAATCCAGAAATGAGCAGGAAAGCCGTGCTGCTGCCCGCATCTTGCCGGCTCATCGTGATGATCGCCAGATTGATGGTGTTCGTGAAATTAAATTCAATCAAAGTATTATTCAACTCAAAAAAGCGAACAATATTTGCGGTTTTACTGACGTTCAATCCCGTAAAACTACTATTAACTTCAGAACCATTGCCAATGAAACCGTCAGCATCATAATCGCAACGATGCGCGTACGTGATGTTTTCAGTGCGCGTTTCCAGATCAGAACTAAGTTGTGTCTGAGCATAACAATTTCTGCTGTCGTTATACCATTGTACGATACTGTCGCCGAATTGACAGGAAGAATTCACCGCTGTCCAGAGTGGAACACAATAGTCACAGGAAAATGAAAGGTTTGCTGGCCTGCTTTCCAGATCAGAGGTGAGATTAGTTTGAGCGTAGCAGTCATTCCTGTCACTATACATTTGTACGATGCTGTCGCTGGATTGACAAGTCGTATTTGCCGTTGTCCAGAATGGAACACAATAATCGCAAGGAAGGAGTTGTGATTCAGAGAAAGTAGTATTAGCAATCTGGCCGCAGTTGTTACGATCGTACTGAATGAGTATTTTAGTTTGCGTGTAGGTGTCATTTACCAAACAGCTGCTTTGATTCTGCCAGTCGCTCCAGCTGGTATTGCTCAACGAAGTGATACAGAGGATGCTGTTTTGTTGGCCGGGAGTGCCGTTGAGCTGTAAAGAAGTCTGCCAGTTATTGCCATCATTATTATCAAGAGAAATATCTTTCAGTTCGAGAGTGTAATTTTCGTTTCCACCCCAAGAACTGCTGTAATTCAGGTCGTCAACAATCGTTGAGCCATTATAAAGAGAAAGTTGTTCCCCGTTATTGTCAAGGGAGAAAACGGAATCGAACAACGTGCCACTATAAAAATAGTTATCAAACAAAAAAGTTGTGGTGTCATCAGCAATGATCGCATACTGCTGAGAGTCCAGAAGAATATTTCCCCTCTTGAGATTCAGGTTATGATTTATTCCCGCTTCCCTAAATTTCCAGCTGCTGAGATTGACCGATTCAGTACCATTATTAAATATTTCTACCCATTCATGGCCAATGTCTGAACCTGGAACTTCATAGCGAATTTCCGTCATCAGCACCGGAGCGAGAGCCAAGGGAATACTGAGAAGAAATACGACCATTACTCTTACAATCCATCCCACTCTTTTCCCCACCCTCTTTGAAATAATGTTGAAGAGTATAAAATGATGTTGTTTTTATCCCGAAACTTTTCTGCCGCGATAAATATACGCTGCCACTATCAGCGAAATTCCTACGATGAACGCTGCCGGCATATTGCTGTTTTCTTTGACGATAATTTCTTCCGGGAACGAATGGCATTCATAATCGCTGCCACAGTAACTCGTTGAGGGACACTCTTTATTACTGCCACATTCCCGGCTCGTCAGGCCGATAAGGTAAATGATGAGCAGCGTCAGAGCCAGGATGACGGCAACGATAGCTAAAGCGACATTACCCCTCAAATTCATGGATTTAATTGAGCAGAAGGTATTTTTAATGATTTCGCTGGTGGAGAAGGGGTTGGAAAGTGCTGAAACACCGTTTAACTAAAGAAGGGGGAAATGAAACGGTTACAAATTGTAACCAGTTGAAATTACCTGCAGAAGATGATAGTGACAAATAAAGTGGTTTTTTATTTCTTGCTCTGGTGAATTTCATGATAGTTTCATCTTGATTTAAGTTGACATAACGTTTATATAAACCTCTTCCGAAAGAATATCAAATGCTCACTCCTCTCACCGAGCCCTACAGCGAAACCCAGCTGAAAGCGATTCTTCACCCCCTCATCAACCAATGGTTTTTCTCCAAATTC
>JAHFRS010000183.1 GCA_023266155.1 archaeon | reverse complement strand
GCTAAGGCCGAAGAGAAGAAGCCTGAAAAATCAAAAGAAGATGAAAAAAAGGCTGAAGAGGCAGCCGCTGCCGGACTGGGAGCGCTGTTCGGTTAATTTTTTATTCTTTTTTTTCTTTTTTCTTTCATTTCCAAGCGTGATGATGACATGGACCAACCTGAAAGCGATGAGCTGAGAAAGGAATTTTCTAGGAAAAAGCAGGAAAGCGTGTCGATCCGTGCGCAGCTTCAGGCTCTCAGCACGGAAAAAGAGCCACTGTTTCGCCAGCTTAAAATTTTGCGGGACAAGATTCAAGTCAAGATTACTCAGATTGCCGAACTTAAACGGGAAAGAGATCAACGTACCTCTCAAGTCAAACAAGTAAAACAAGAACGGGAAAAATTAAATCTGCTGATGAAAGAAAAAGCCGGAGAAAAGAAAAAAGTTGAGGAGAAAAAACAGGTCTTGCTGGAAAAAGCCGTGGTGCCGCAAAATCCACACCGGCTGAAAGTGCAGATAGAACAGCTGGAACGGAAAATTGAGACGGAAGTGATGCCTTTTGAGCAGGAGAAACGTATCCGCAAGCAAATCAAAGAATTACAGGTTTTATATAAGCAGGCAGAACTGGTGGGAGGAATGTGGCGAGAAGTTAAAGCCGTCACCTCTGATTTTGTCCAGAGCCGGCATCTGGCGCAGGATTCACACCATAAAGTACAAGATTTAGCGCAGCAGTCACAGCAGAAGCACGAAGAAATGAATAAAGTGTACGAGGATGTAAAACTGTTGCGGGCGGAGGAGAAACCCCTGTTGGAGAAGTATCAGCAGCTGCGGAAGCAGCAGGAAGAGTTGAAGAAGACATTGTTGGCAGTTCAGGCTAGGGTGGCAGAGTTGAGCAAGGTCTTTCAGGAGGATGAAGGTACAGATTTTCGCAGTAAAGTGCGGGAGAAAAAAGCGGCCGTGCAGGATAAATTAAAGAAAGGTAAAAAGTTAAGTATGGATGATATTCTTGCCTTTCAGGCGAGTAATGAGTAGAATTTACGTATTTGTTTAGCACCATAAGGTCGAAATGCATTAGGAAATGAGGGCGAGTCCGTCGCGAGGGGATGCTCCCTACGGGAACGCAGGACCTTCGACTCCTACGTCGAGGATTTCGAAGGTGCTAAAAAAATATGAATTTACGATTCTTGAAATCCATTCCAGAATTCTTGGTTGCCGGCTCCAATCATTTCATTTTACTCAATCTTCTCCAGTAAATCACTCTTAGATATAATCCCTTTAATATCGCCTTTCTCTGCCACTAACACAATAGAATGTTCTCGAAGCAATTCGAGGAGAGTTCTGAGCCCGGTATTTGACGACACAATGGGTGGAGCTTCTTCCATGACTTCTTCTGCTTTGAAGGTATGAACTTTCTCTGGATGTTCTGCTATTTTATTCAAAATGGTACTTTCGGAAAGAATGCCTATCACCCGTCCTTTGTGGAGAACTGGCATTTGAGAAATGCCTTTTATCTTCATGGCTTTGATTATATCTTTCAATGGCCCATTATATTGGGCAAAACACACTTTTGTTTTCATCAGCTCTTTGGCTTTTACTTCTTCTTTTTCACGGAGCTGGTCTAAAGCCTGAAATATCTGATTTGCTTTGGTAAATGAAGGGTCGATCTTGTTTGCTTCAATCTTGGCGATGAGGCTTTGGGAGACTCCTGCTTTCTGAGCTAACTCTTTCTGGTTAAGATGAAATTTAATGCGGAGCTTTTGAATGTCTTCGAGGAGATGACTTACCATTTCAAGCATAAGCCGGAGGTTGTTCATAACCTTTTCTGTTGTAGGAATATTAATGGTTGTTTTTTATTCGATATGGAATATTCTATTATTTACTTATTGGTAGTTAATACTGGAAAAGTTTATATAGTGCTCATAATTTTTGTTAAAACATGGGATTAAGAAAGATACTAGGATTAGGGCTGTTGGGAATAGTAGGCTGCGCTTCGGTAGACCAAAAAGTAAAAGCAGCAGATCATCCTTTGGGAGTTGAATGCAGCGAGACGGAATGTATTTTGCCACGGCCAAAAGATATTGTGCCTGGCTTTGAATGGCTGTATCAATCTCCTGAAATAGAAGTGAGGGAAGCGAAACAGTTTCCTGGGTCGGATAAGACAGTGGTGTATGTGGCTGATGTTCATTTCTCTCCATATCAACTCAGAGTGATGAAGTTATTATCAGAATTTAAAGATCATGGTTTTGGCGGAATTATCGGTTTGGAAGGAATTGCGGGAAATCTGAGCGAGCAACCAGAAAGAACACGAGAAATTTATGAAAATGATCTTCGATTATGGAAAGATGCAATAAACCGTGCTGCACTCTATCCTTTTTTAAATTTAGACGAACTATTATATATGGAAGTAGCGGGTTCCAACTTCTTAGATTATTGTCCAGAAGAATATTTAATATGTAGTCCAGGAATACCTTATAGTTTTCCGATAGTCAAATTATTCAGTGGCCAAGCTACGGTGATGGGGGCTGAGAATTTACCGTTGTATGCACAAGAGGCCATTCCCGCTATGAAAAATCAATTACAGCACATTAT
>JAHFRS010000072.1 GCA_023266155.1 archaeon | reverse complement strand
GTGTGCAAGCAAGCGTGCCATTGCAGCCTCAGGTAAAACTGTATGTGCCGGGGCAGGATAAGACGCAATAAGTTTTTGTGTCAAAATAGTTACGGATAGATCTTACCATTGGTAAATACGTTCCGAGAAATTGGGATTTAACACAGACATTTGAGTGTATACCAGATGATCAATGTAGGTTCGTGAATCAGATTTACCAATACGTGAAGTCTGTACACGAAAAACTTAAGCGAATTCACGACAAAAGATAAAAACATGGAGGAAACACAAAATGGTATTAGCTTTTAGATCTAACGTTGCCAGATCGCAGACGACTGGCCAAATCAATGGCAGTTACGATTCCCCACGGGGAGTCAACGACAGTTATAGCAGTTTTTCCAACATTTCCGTGCTGCAAGGCATTGAAGAGCAGCTACAGGAAACTCAGAAGAAAGTGATTGAGATCACCACCAGGGGAGAATCTCCTTTGATGCAGAAAATGTATCAACTGATGTATAAATTAGGCATCAGTATTCCTGAGCGGCGCGCTCATCAGAAAATTCAGGATTTGGAAAAAACATTGACGAGATATGACCTTACTATCTCTCGACATCAAGTCAACGCAGGATCGTATCTGAAAGAGACGAAAGAACTCACCACTCAGAAAAATGTGGTTGGCCGTGATTGTCTTCAGTTGGAAGAAATGTCGGAAAGGCTAACGGAAGAATATGCCAAAATCGAAGCTGACCAAACTACTTCACAAGAACATTTGCAGAGTGGCACGCTCAGTAAGCCTGAAGCAAGGCAGGTTTTACAGGATTTACAGGCTTTGGAGGAGGAGAAAAAGAATTTAGATTATGACCTCAGTCAAGCTGAGCATCAGTTGAATAACGCGATCGAAGTGCACGATACCTTGGAGACCCGCATGCAAATACGGGACGATCAGTATACCACCAGTGATTTTTCACTGCGTAAGTTGCATGACCAACGTCGGGAATTATTCCGAACGGTAGAATACCTGAAAGTATATGCCGAAAGTAACCCCTTAACCAGTGTCGTGGCGGTCATTAAACTCATGCAAGAAGGCGAGAGTAAAACAAGAGTTGGTGATGAAATCCTTCAAGTCTACCAAGGCTTGCATCAGGAAGTGGCGACGAGCATGGATCAGATTCCTAACAGTCGGCGCCGGGCTCGTTCCAGTCGGGATGATCTGTACGGAAAATTAAAAGGCAAGAACAGAACTGATCGGGCGGAACGATTAAAAGAGATCAAAGAGCAGCTGTATGGCGGCGGTCTCACTGCTTCCCCAGAACCTTCGTACAGCCCTGGTAAGAAGGGGAACGGCACTTCGCCTGTCGTGGTCGTGGCCACCCCTATTGATACCCTCACGTAAATATTTTATTTTTATCTTTTTATTTTTTTAAATTATTATTACATTTATTGCGAAGGGAGCTTTCATGTTAGAAAAAAAAATCATTACCATCGATGACGTTCTCATTCATCGCAAGTGCGCGGTACGACAGCGAAATCTTGAAGATTATTCTTATTACCAACAGCTCCAAAAAGTTGATCAGCATGCTGACAATGGCTGGAGCAAGCCCGCACAGCTGGTCGGGAAAACGATGCTGGGATTCTTCGGTGGCGTCGATGCCGTGGCCCAACGTTTGGGAGAAGAGCTGCCGCACCGTGATTCCGTTGCTTCTGGCGCAGTATGGAATTATGCCTTGCATCTTTCAGCACTCTATCATCGGGAACAGCTCTTGCCAACAATTGGCAAAGAGCCCTTACTTCGCACTCCTCTTCGGATGGAGGTTGATCCTCAGCATTACTCGTTAATTATTCCTGCGCTGATTAAATATAATTTGACTCTGCTGGAAAACAATCGGCGAACTAGTTTGCCGTTGGTACAGGAATTCTTTTTTTCACGGATTATTGATGCGACATACCGCAATGGGCAACACTTTACCATTTTCAATGAGGCCTTAGGCCACTGCGCAATATCTTTCAAAAATGGCACTGTCCGTACCTATGAAGGATATACTCATTTAGAAGCCGCAGTTCACGCCTCAGTCCAGAGCGACGTCAGCTCGCTTAAAATTAAGGAACGAGTTCCAAAAATGGCCAAAGCCCTTTCTTTGTCTGATGAGGGAGCTATTCCTGCTGTCGGTAAGCCTCGTTCACCTGTTCTTTTTAAAGATATTGCCGGTTACCATGAGCTCAAAAATCAGTTGCAAGACTTAGCCCAGGTTCTCACCAAAAATGATGTGTATAAAAAAGCTGGAGTTCCTCTTCCTACTGGCTATTTGCTCTATGGCCCGCCTGGTACCGGAAAAACGACGGTCGTGTATGCTTTTGCCAACGAATGCGGCTGGCCTTTCCATGAACTGAATGTACAGGATGTGCTGGACAAATATGTGGGTGAATCTGAACACAAAATTGCCGAATTTTTACGGCGTAAGGGGATTTTGCTCTTAGATGAATTTGATTCTTTAGGAAGAAAAAAAGATAACTTGAGTGGAGACAGCACCTATGCCATTAATATCACCAACGTCATCGCGACAGAACTGGGCAAATATGATCCGGAACGCATTTTATTTGCGACGACCAACAATCTCGATTTGATTGACACGAAATTAAAAAGCCGCCGGTTAGGCAATGTCATTTTGGTTGATTATCCTGATGAGAAAGATTGCCAGGACATCATTCATTTGAAATTGTTGACAGCAGAACAGCAATCAGAAGGGTACAAATATACACCTGTTGATTATAATCGTATTGCCAAAGCGATGCAGGAACAGGCGACGCAATTTCAACAACAGTATCATGTCCATGTTGGTTTTAGCGGGGCTGATATCGAAAATATTCTCTATGATTGTCTCCGTGTTAAATCCCGAAGGATGTTGCATGGCCAGCCGATGGAACCACCGACAACTGAGGATTACATTACCATGGTACAACACTTTGATTTCGCTGCGAGGCAGACATGAAAGGTCTCAAAAAAAGAGATTTGCTCTCCCAGCGCGCACAGCGGGTCTACCAGCAACTGTTTGCAGAAGAATCCGCCCCCATTATCAGCTTGCAGGAGCATAGAAGAATGATTCCGGAAATTCTGAGAGGGCTACCCCCAGAACCGAGACAGCCGTCCCGTCCGTCACTCGAGCAGCAGGTCGTGTCAATTTCATCAGGGATGAAGTTCCGGGGTTTACCGGAAAAAGTTCTCTCTGATTATCTTCCTCGCGTGGCCGACATTCGGGAGTACGCCCGCAGCTATGTGCAGGGCCAGGAGCATGATTCTCAATTCCGGCCCATTGTGGGTGAAGAAGCGAACATCATGGGGCAAGTTTTCTGTTTAATTGTCGGGAGGCATTATATGGTACGAGGTGGCTCAGGAAGCGGTAAAACAATCATGGTTGATAAAGTGTTAGGATTACTTCCCGAGCAGCAGATCTATCGGGCAGGCCTCTCGTCGGAAGTGGCGTTGTATCGAGACGCTCCCGCCATCAACCAAGCGCGGGTCATTTATATTCCGGAAATACAAAAAGTAATGTCCAAGAAAATGAGTCCCGCCAAAGAGCTCATTAAAGATTTAACGGAAAATAAGAGTTCTGAGCGACGGCGCGCTCACTCCAATGGCCAGGTAGTGACGGATTCTATCACTAAAGGAAAAATTATCGTCCTCACGGGAGCGGTCGAAAACAGTTACATGGACAATGAGGATGTAGAATTAAAGCGGAGAGTGGTCCATTTCAGCACTGACGAAAGTGAGGAGCAGATACGGAAAATAAATGATTTTTATGCGCAGCAGCAAGGTCCGGTCTATGTCAGGGAAGTATTTTCTGCAGAGCGGTTCACCGCTTTATCATCCCATGTCCAACAGTGCCTGGATTTTTCTTTTGAATATATTGACCCGTTCAGTTACAGCTTACGCCAGATCATTCCGGACGTATCCAAGTCCGCCGCGCTCAGTCAGGACTACTATAATCTGCTGCGAGCCTGCGCTAAATTTCATTACAAAGAACGACTAATTGATGGAAATAAGTTATATTTGTCTCTGCAGGATCATCATCTGGTTCATTCTTTGTATCATCCAGCCTTTCTCAATACTCTTCGAACTTTCAATAAAGAATCACTGGGCCAGGAAAAAATCGCTCTGGCGGCAACCTCGCCTTCCTGGCCGCAATGGTGGGAACAGGCCTGTCGAATTATGGAACAAGGCGATCAGAGCGAAGGGAAAAAACTCTCTACGCAGTGGAAAGAGAAACAACTGCGGGATAATTGTCTTTATGTCACCAATCCTTGCACGGATGAGTTATTGATATTGGACTGAGGAACCATGGGAAAGGAACGTTACTTAAGCAATTTTATGAACTCGGCCAGGGAGTTGCTGCCGGAACGAGAATATACAGGGTCGGAAATGCCGAAGCCTCAGCGTCCAGTTCAGATTGTCGAGCCTTACACTTTACCCTATCAGAGTTCCCTACTCAGAAATCGATTGACAATAACAGATCCTCATGACCTTGCTTTTTTTGGAATTCCTCTGGCGGGGTATGATTTAGTTGTCAGTGAACCAAAAGTTCGACACCCCGTTAATATTGACAAAGATATGTGTACCATTACTATAGCCCTGGTTTCTTCGACCGGTTTACAAACGTCCCAGAATATTTTTCAGTGGATTTGTACACACATCGTTTACGATAAAAAAAGGCGGGAGGAAATTGAACATCAACAGTCACGGCACTACCGAGATGCAATGAAAACGTTTCATGAACGCCGGGGAGTGTGCGGGGAAATGGCCAATCTTAATGTAGCCATGGCCAGAATTGCCGGACTAACAGCAAATTATGTGCACGTGGAGATGCTAGAAGATGGCACCAAAGCGATCCACGCCTGTGCGGGAATAGTTCTTGATGGCAAACTCGTTCTTTCTGATCCCGCCTACCGCAAGTTTGATGTCCACCATCACAAGTACGAACTGGTAGACGACATTAATTTAGAATCGAAGATGAGGCAATGGAATTATGACTCTCGCTTTGGTTAAGACAGAAGTGGCAGTGGTACAACAGACTGATCATAACTGTCAAAGTTATGTTGGTCGCCAGCATACCCCCAGTGAGGCCGCGTTTTGTCATCTTCCTGGCAGCTCCGAATTCCTGCAGGAGAAACGACGCCGGGAACAGCTTTATAGTAGTATCAATAGCGAGCAGCTGACCGGAAAAATTCAAAATTCTTTTACAGTTCAAAATTGTCCCGAGATACGCTCTTTAGATGACCTTTTGTCTCCCTCCGTCGATTTACTGGATAATTCTCTGGTAAATCCTCTTGATTCTGATCAGAAACGTAAAGTGAAGTTCATTTTAGATTTATTCAGCCGAAAAATATTTGCCAGAACGATGGTCCTGCAGAGCAAATTCACGGACTTGTCCAGCAAACTGAGTGCCGACTCCAAATTAAGCCATAAATATCTTCAGGAAAAACTTACGGAACTGGATAAAATTTCTCTGGAATTTCTGTGGTGGGGCCAGCGGGTGTGGCTCAATGGATCATTAAAAGTTAAAGAAGATGCGGCCATACGCACGTATGCGCAATTGGCGCAGCAGCTTACGGAATTAGAAACTGGTTTTTGCCTGAACTATCTCCCCCACTATCGCTCTACTATTTTTTCTTCCCTCCCTCAACTGGATGATGAACGGAAGTACGTTCAAAGTCTTATCAAAGAACAGCTAGGAGATGCCACCTCCCTCTCAACCATAGCCGCATTACGATTACAGTATAGCCTTCCCGGGCAGCTTAGCAGGGAGTTTGATTTAATAAGACAAAATATAGATTATTACAGTAAAATCAAGATCTTTGCTCGTCAGATGTGTGAAGCTATTGAAAAAGAATTGGAATTAGTGCCGCTCAAGGCAACATCACGGGATTATCTCCGGGAATTGGCTGGGAAGTATCGGCCGTTGTT
>JAHFRS010000071.1 GCA_023266155.1 archaeon | reverse complement strand
TGCGGCGCATCTCTTTTATTATATCAGAAAACTTCGTCAGCGCCTGCATCTTGGCAAGGCGGTTCCACCTCAAAAAACGGTGATCCTCGCCAATACGGCCTCGAGGGGATATAAAGATGCTTATCGCCGTCACCTTCTCAACGTGTTTGCCCGGCGGCGGCAGGCAAAAATCATCTATCTTCAGGGGAAGAACATCTATCAGCAGGTATCCACGAAACTGAAAGGCATTCCTCACATCATCATTGCCGGTGGTGATGGCTCATTGGAAAGTGCCTTAAATTGTCCTTCCCTGCATCATAAAAGCATAGGATTTTTTCCTTTGGGAGCCGGCAATGCCTATTATGCTTACTTTTATCGTGGGAAAAGGCATGAATACCTTCGTTCTCGATTTCAATTTCAGGAAGCAAAGTTAGATATTTTGCAGCTGCAATGGAACACGCGAAGATTGGAAACGGCCTTTGCCACTATTGGCTTTGATGCCCATGTCATTCATTTTGCCCGGGAACGAACGTCTCAAGGTTTTTTGGATTATGCACGAGGAGCGTTCATGGCGATGAAGAAAGCACGGAAAACGTATACGTTACACGTGACGATTGATGGAGTTAAATCTATCTGGCCTGACTGTCTTAATCTGAATTTCGGGAAAGTCCCTTATTATGGTTATGGGTTACGTTCATTGCTGGGTGAAGTTCAGGGCGATGATGGGAGTATTTATGGGTTGGCTCTGCTCAACACTCACGCACCCTATTGGAATAATGTAGTTCGCGGCTGGGGACTGCTACTCACGGCACTGCATATCAATAATGAGCCTTTACTTCCTCTTCAAGGGAAAACATGGACTATTGAAAGCAGTGAACCATTTCCATTACAAGCCGGCGGGGAATTTCTGGGTTATACGACCAAAGTGCAGGTGAAAGTGAAACGGCAGCAGAAGGTGCTGGTGATTTGACAACATGATGATTTGACAACTAAATAGTAGTTATGGGCGAAAGGTTTATAAATAGTCGACCCTTCTCCGAGCTCGGGAATGGGGATGTTGGAGACAACCATGACAGAATCTATCAATAATAAACGTGAAGTTTTAGCAGTTGATGTTCTCTCAGAAATTGAAAGTAAAGTGCGCCTGCAAATAAGCTTGCAGTATTCAAGAAACCCCGACCTGTCAACACGGGAAGAAGAAACGCTGAAACACATTTTACTTTCTGACATTGGATCAGAGATTCTAAGTGACTATGCTGAGAAAGGTGTGAAAGTCAAAGGCATTACCTATATTCGAGCGCATATTGAAGCCGCGCAAACATATCTGGAAAATCGTGCCATGCAAATTGATCATGGGCTTGATACTGAGATTCCACAAATTGAAAATGATCTGATGACTGAAAAATATCAACAGTCAGGAATGCTAGGAATGAGTGTCCAGCAGGATGGCTGGTCTGCGGAGGATTTCAAGTTTGGCCTGCGTCCTTCAAGTGGCCATTATCCTGGAACCAGAGGTGAGGACGGTCAAGTTTATTCAGAAATTAAGTTACGAGGAAGTGACGTTCGCTCAAGGAAACTAGCAACGCAGAAGCCGAGATATGAAGGTAAATCTGTGGAGGATATTCTGAAGCTTCTTCCTCGCAAGCATAAGATCACCTATCAAACCTATGAACTGGATGTTATCCAGACGCTTAAAGAAGCAGGTCTTGACTTAAACATGGGTTGGTACTCCACTGTGGAAAAAGCACTTCAA
The DNA here is from genome assembly GCA_023266155.1 of archaeon. GTDB lineage: Archaea > Nanobdellota > Nanobdellia > Woesearchaeales > GW2011-AR9 > JAHFRS01. Next base: position 4,219 of record JAHFRS010000071.1, on the reverse strand, counting down.
CAGGAGCGCGATGATCCAGTACAGAGAGATTTATTGCTGCGAAAATATGCTGAAATTGAATTAGGAAAAGCATTCTTGAGTCAGCCTGCTGCTCAACGAGAGAAAACACTCGCTCTTGGTCGTAATCCCGCCGCAGCGACTGCGCTTGAAACAGACGACGAATAGTGGTGCTACAGTATGGCTGAGACCTTACCGGAATTAAATCCTAATGTAGACGAATTTAAAGTTATAGAACCTGTTTATTATCAGCAACAGCATCGTGAAGTAGAAAATTCTCTTCGGGCCTATGCTAGCAATGTTCCCGTGATCTTCAAAGGCCCGACCGGCAGCGGTAAGACCACACTGATGATGCATTTATGCTATTTGCTTGGAACAGGTTTTGATGAACTCAAAGAACTTTATGGGAAGAAGCTGCAGAAGAAAGTTTTCGTTAAAGATAAAACAGTCTTACAGTTGATTGAACATAAAACAGAAAGTTTCCGCGACGGCTTTCCACTGATTACTGCTGGCGGCCAAGAAGATCTAGATGCCACATTACTTAAAGGCAGTCCTTTTCCACTTGGTGATAAGAGCTATTGGCTCAATGGTCCAGCTCGTTTAGCAACCAAGTATGGAGGTATTTTTTATTTTGACGAGCCAACAGAAGCTCGGCCCGATACCAGAGTGGCGATTCATTCCCTTTCTGATGACCGGCGAACACTGCTGATTGAAGCCCTTGGTTCAGTTCAGAATGCTCATTCCAGTTTTGGTTTCTTTCAGAGTTACAACGACCAATATCAGGATCCACGCAAGAAATTCAAACCGTCCACCAGTCAGCGCTTTGCCCATTTTCGGATTGAGTATCCCGAGGAAGCCGTGGAGTTAGAGATTGTCAAAACCAAAACAGGCCTTGATGAAACAACGATAAAACAGTTGTTGTCCATTGCTGCGGACACTAGGCGTATGGCCGCGAGTCGCAAACTGAAAGAAGGGGCCTCGCCTCGCACGGTGATCAAAGCCGCGACGCTCATTGGCGCCGGTATGAATGAGTATGAAGCAGCGATGAGTTGCCTAGCAGAGCCGCTTACCGATGACTTAGAAATTCTCAAAGGATTAGAAGAAACAGTGACAAAAATATTTAGAAAAATATAAATCATTTTGCTCTCGATGCACATGACCATGTTCAAAGAACCAGTTGAAGTCAATTTGGAAGATGTTGTGGGTAGCTTAACTCCCTACGCTGTAGGCATCAGCGGCAAAGAGGTCACGTTGATAGATGAGCAAGCATCTTCTTACCGTGATTCGTATCACACGGCATTAATTTTACTTCCGGCAAAAGTTCTTGCCCCTAGTTTAGAAACAGGATTTCTCTATTATAAAATAAAGACGACACTGGAAGCAGCCCTGCTCAAACACGCTGAAGAGCCCGTTTCAATTCAAGAACTTCCCGAGAAGTGGCGGCGGCGTATACGACCTGGTCCGGGAGTACATCTCCAAGGATTCATTAATGAAGCAACGATGCTTCCCGCCATGGCCAAAAGTTTTTTTTCTTTGTTCAAGGTGATTGAATTTGGCAGGCTGCGACAAAGCTTGCGTCATACCTGCCCCGCGCTCGATGAAGATATTGACCGCTTTATGGCTGAATCAATGATGAAAAAATATCTTACCGTTAATTACATCAGCTTTACCAGCGTGCAGCGGACGCAGCTGAACAATTGGGCGGCCTACGATGCCAGTATCAAAGCTAATCCCCTCCTTAATGACAAAAAAATTGCTTCCTATGAAGAGACGGAACTTGAACTGAGCATGAAAGATTTAGCATATCTGCTGCTCTTTTCTCAAGAGAGTGCTATCAATACGCCACTTACCGCGTTTACACCCAGGGCACAAGGTCTCTACCAACAGATTTATCCAGTTATCAGCCAGCCTGACATCAGTAAGTCTGCCGTGGTTCGTCTCACTCTCGATATTCTGGAAAAAGATTATTTCCCCCTGCCCGCGCCAAAGCAGCGAAAGAACCAGGAAGCCGCTGCGCAGGAAATGCCACCAAAACCCCAAGAGAAAAAAAAACCATCGCGCCAAGAAAAGTCCAAACCCCAGGATCCATTGCCGGATATGCTCTCAGCTGTCGTTCCCTTAGACTATGAATCAGTCAAACGGTTTGATGCCTATATTGTTCTTAAAGAGAAAGCTGCCGGATCTTTCATTCATGTTGAAAATCAATTTCGTGTTGATGAATGGGATCAACACCAAGGGCAATATATCCAGGATATCTGCGTTGTGCGCGAGAATGATAAATTTCCTGTGGGGCAACCGGGCTTGGATTCCCGCTATGTCTTTAACCCAGAGGAAGTAGGGGCAATTACGGAAGCTCTGCGGGTCTTGAAGCCAGAAGGCAAAGTCGTGACGCGAAGACTTCAGCAAGGAACATTTGATTTTCCTGCCTGGGAGCAGTATCGTCGGGAAAAGAAAATGGGGTTCAACCCAGAGCCTCGATACTTCAAGCGCGTGGAGCGGAGACAACGGGACGTTGCTCAGCTGATTTTATGGGATATCAGCAATAGCACCCAGAATTATTGCTCTAAAGCGGCATTAGATGCTAAGATGCGTATCATTGACATGGAAAAATATGGCATCGAACATTATGCTCTAGCGATCAGAGAATTAGGCGACGATCTCGCCATTTTTGCGTATCACTCCCAAGGGCGTGACAATATTTCATTATATCCGCTACTGCATTTTGGCCAGGAATTTACCAGAGAAAGCTTGAACCAAAAACTAACTGAAGTTCTACCTGGATTTAATAATCACGATGGCGCAGCTATTCGCTACGTCTTGCAGAAGTACCTTGCTCCTCATGCCGCTCAGCTTCGCCTGTTGGTACACATTAACGATGGAGTTCCCGCAGATGATGTTTCCTCGTTTCGCCAACGCGGGAAATCTGCCCAGCTTCCAGCTTATGAAGGCGAGTACGCCGTTGCTGATGTCAAGCAGGCATTAAACGAATGTCAGCAATATGATGTTACAACTTTTTGTCTTTCCTTCGCTGAAGAAAAACAGCGGCCCTTGCTGGAGAAAATTTGGGGGACGGAATATAAGATTTTACGAACACCCTATTCACTAGGAAAAAAACTGGCGCAGATTGCCAGAGAAAAAACATTGATATAGGAGGAATCATGGAAACCACCCAAGATTTGATGAAATATCTGCAAATTCCTGCTCGGGAAAAAGCTGAAACAGAACTGTATGGCCATTTACCATTGGATTTAGAAAGCTTGCATGAACAATTTACCAAAGCGCAAGACGCTTTGTATCATTTTGACAAGAAAACAAATTCCCATGGAATCAAAGATGCTGTCTACCTTGCTGAAGGCGAGGAAACGACTATTGAATTACATAGCCCAAGCGTATTGTTACGCGTTGAAACACATTTTTCTCCTGAAGTTCTGAAAGATTTTTGTCGCCAGTATGCTGGTTCGTATCAATTCGTTCCATTAGGTAAATTGTTGAGTGAACAAGCTTCTCTTGCCGATCCTGGCGAAGATCTAATCATCTCCATGCCGACAACACCGTTGTCCGTTCTGCTTGCGGATCATCTCCTGCTTAAAGTGTGTCGGGAATTTGCGTCTACCGTTGAGCGCCAGATGGCAGCAAAGATTATACAGACCAGTGAGAGACTGACTCAACTTAAAAATTTATCTGTGGAAAATGCCGTCAAATTGGATTATCTGGATGTACGTCACAGCTCTCTTAACTTTATCTCCTTTGATGAACAAAATAGTGGCCACGAAACTTTTCATTATTTTAACCGCAGTCTGGGCGTGATCAACAATCGGTTTACTGTCGGGCGCAGCAAGGGGATATTAACGCTCACCAGGCAGCAGCTTACTTCTGAAGCAAAAGAAACTTTACAGCAGAAACTGGAACGGGGAAATGAAATTTATTACCTGCGCAATTGGGAGAAGGTGCTACTGACAGAATATCTTCACGCGACACAAAGTAAAGATTGAGTTAGAATATTTACCTCGGCTGAAGAATCGAAAAGCATTTATACCCTTCTATTATTTCTCCAAAAATGGCTGAATCACTGCTTAAGAAAATGCCTTTCCGCGACATTCTTACAGCCATCATTCATCTGAAACCGGGTCGAACACCGAATTTTGTAGAAGATGCTTTAGCATCTGGGGTACAGCAGATGTTTAAAGATAATCGAGATTTCAGCTGGTTGTTTCATCGTCAA